>JADGOF010000001.1 GCA_017883105.1 Acidimicrobiales bacterium | reverse complement strand
GGTGCTGGCGGAGAGCGAGTCAAGGTCGACGTAGTTCGCCATAGCCCTGTGCTCAGTCGTCGAGGCCGGGAAAGGTGAGCTGGACTCCCGAGGGCCTCGTGAGGAGGGCGATCACCGCCGGGGCGGACTCCCGGTCATGTGCCCACTCGCCTGAACGGTCCGATGCACCAACCTTGGCGCCCCGGGCGGCGTGCAACAAGACACTGACCGCGTCGTCATAGTCCGTTTGTGATTCGCCTCCCTCAAGCAGGACGATCACTGCCCGACCGATCCCTCCTGGGTGGTTCCGGAGCGGCAACAGTGCGTCCTTCGCCGAGCGAAGAAGGTCTTTCGAGGGTGGCACCCCGAGCACCTCTTCGAAGAGGTAGTTGGCCATCGGCCGACACGCTTGGGCAATGAGATCGATCCGGGTGACGGTCGTCCGACCGGCGTGCGTGTGTTTCCGAGGAAGGCTCATATCAAGAACTGGGCCATAGGCCAGAGTTCTGGAGACACCTCGCAAGACTTTCCGGATTTCTCGTCACAAGTGTCGTTTCTCGGCCCAGTTCTTCGTGTGAGGAAATCTCGAAGGGGCGGGTCGTGCCGACGACCACGATGACGGTGATCGGCGGTGCGCTCTGCGCCCTCGTCTTCGGGGTCGTCGGTCTGGTCGCTGTAGCGGCCAACGGTGCCAGCAACTCATCGACCGCTCTTGTCCTCGCCACTTCGGCTGTGCCGACCCCCGCCCTGATCCCGGTCCTCGATGAGGCCGGCTCCCTGTGCCCGGGAATCTCTGCACCACTGCTGGCTGCTCAGATCGACGCGGAATCCGGTTGGAACCCATCTGCGGTCTCCCCCGCTGGGGCAGAGGGCATAGCCCAGTTCCTGCCGGCCACGTTCACCGCCTATGCGCGCAATGACGACGGCACGGGGTACGTGTCGCCCTTCAACCCAGTCGACGCCGTGATGGCCATGGGCCGTTACGACTGTGCGCTCCTTGACGACGTCTCCGGGCTCACGGGTCAAACACCCACGTCGCTCATGCTCGCCGCCTACAACGCCGGCGTCGGCGCGGTTCTGGAGTTCAAAGGCATCCCGCCGTATCCGGAGACCGAGGCCTACGTGGGACAAGTGGAGTCACTCGTACCGATCTACACAGCGTCCCTCAGCTCGAGCTCCTCTACCTCCTCGTTTGGGCAACTGGTCGTGGCTGCCGCCACCGGCGAGCTGGGTCTTCCGTACTCATGGGCCGGCGGGAACGCCTCCGGTCCGACCGTTGGGATCGCACAGGGTGCGAACACAATCGGCTTCGACTGTTCTGGCCTCCTCCTCTTTGCAGTCGCCCAAGCGTCCAGCGGCGAGATCGTGCTGCCGCACTCCTCGGAGCTGCAGGCAACGATGGGTATGCCGGTCGCACCAGCCGATATCCAGCCGGGCGACGTGATCGCCTTTGCCCTCGGCGCCAACCAGACCGACTTCGACCACATCGGTATCTACATCGGTAACAACGAGATGATCGACGCCCCCGACACGGGCGCTTTCGTTCGGGTGGACACGCTCAGCTCCTACTGGCAGGGCGTGCCTTCGGTGATCCGGAGCTTCGGATGAAGCGGTCTGTGGCCATGGTCCTCCTCTGTGCGCTCGCCGCAACAGGAACCGCGTGTTCCACGGCACTGACGCCCCTGGCCACACGCAAGGCCCACCGGACCAGTCCGATCACGTCGATCGGCACCTGCCCGACGGCGAAGGCGTCATTTCCTTCCCCCGCGCCAGGTATCGATCTCTACTCCGCCACCGCGGCAGCGATTGCGGAGGTAGAGGCGACCTGGACCGTCAACACCACAGTCGATACCGGGTGGTACGTCGGCGAACTCGCCGCCAGTGCCTACATGACACCGAGCTATGCGGCCTCGATCCGACGTCGCCCGCCGGCTGGTGCTCCTGGGGCGATGTGGGACGTCTGGGCAGCACACGATGCGACAACGACGGTGTCAGCAAGCGTCGAGACCGATCCCGGTGGCCCGATCGATACCGCATTCACCGCCTACCGCAAGGTAGTGGCCACGGTGATGCCCCACGGCAGAGTGTCACGGAACAGCACAGTGTCACTGAACAACACAGCGTCAGCGAGCAGCGCGGCATCGCTGGACGGCGGTGCGGCACCAAACGGCGCGGTGACGCCGGACGGCTCGGTGTCACGAGGCGGCACAGACCAATGGGTGGGGCAGGCGAAGGTCTGGGTGACCTATCTCGTGGTCTCGCGCACCTCAGTCGATGCCCCCTGGCAGGTGGCCATGACGGAGACCACGCAGTGAGCCCACTGACCACAAGTTCCGGCCTTCCGCAGCTGCCGCGCCGTTCCCTGGCACGAGATGCGGGGAGGTTAGCGAAACCCCCGTCCCCTCCGCCCGGATCCGCACTGCCGCTGATCTCGGGGTTCGCCCTCGGCCAGAGTCCAAAGTGGGCGTGGCGGGGCGCACATCCTGGAGCCGGCGTCACCACGCTTGCCAGGGAACTCGGCGGAGCTGATCTCGGGCTGTCAAGCAGGACGGGCTTGCCCACACTCGTCGTCTGTCGATCCTCGGCCGACGGCCTCATTGCCGCCCAACACCTTGCCGCAGGCGAACTGTGCGGAACCTCAACCTGGACCTGCCTCGGACTCGTGGTGGTGGCCGACGGTCCCGGTTCGTTGGCCACACCGCTGGCGGAGTTGGCTGCTCTCATCCTCGGCGGCTACCCCGACCACTGGCCCATCCCGTGGATGGAGTCCTGGCGGACACATCCGTCGAGTCCCCGGCCCACCGCTGCCCGCCGACCAAACCGCCTCGCCCGTCTTCTTCGCTCGTCCATCCATCCGGCCATCCATCCAACACGGGAGCACCTATGACTACGGCAGCCCTTCTCTTCACCAAGACCGCCTTGCTCGCGGTGGTCGACCCGGGCACCGGGATCCAGCCCCCCGGGACCCAAGGCATCGTCACGGCAATGGGCTACGTGTCCTGGGTGGTCTGTGCACTGTGCGTCACCGGCGTGTTGCTGGTCGCCGGGCGCATGGCGCTCCACCATCGCCAGGGCATCGGCGGTGAGCACATGAGCGGCCTCGCCTGGGTGCTCGCTGCCTGCATTCTGGTGGCGGCTGGTTCCGGGGTCGTCGGGGCACTGATTTGAGACTGCACCCGATCGCACCAGGTGGTGTCTCCGACGAGGTCACTAGTGCCCGACCGCGCTGGCTGGTTCCCGTCATCGCTACGGGCTTCCTTGCCGCGCTGGCGGTCTGGGTCATCGCTTCTCCCGGCCAATCCGTGCGCGCTGGGTCTCACCATCACGCGGTGACCAGACAGGCCGCATCGTCGCCGAGCATTCCCTCCCCGTCTGCCACCGCATCACCGTCTTCCCTCGACCAGAGCGTGCCCGATTCGCCTCCCCCGGGCGTCGCCTGGCAGATCATCGACACCGTTGCCCTTCCCTCCTCGGCCAGCGCCGGCCCGGCCAATGTTGCAGACGGGATCCCCTCGGGATTCGCCCACACGCCAACTGGCGCCTTGGTGGCGATGGTCCAGATCGATTTTCGTCACCTGATCGAACCGAACTTCGTGGCCGTCACCCAAGCCGATGTGGCGAACACGCCCGGGAGGGCGAAGTTCTTCAATTTGGTGGAAGCCGACGGCCTCACCAATCCGGCGAATCCGGAACCCGGGACCTATCTGCAACTGACCGGGTTCCAGTTCGTGAGCTACACGACCTCGACCGCAGTCATCCAACTGCTCACGGCCCGCCCGGACGGTTCGTACCAAGTCAGCACACTGAGCGTCGCCTGGGACGGCACCGATTGGCAACTCGTGCTGCAAGCCGACGGTACCGATTCTCCCAACCAACAGATCGTGTCCTCTCCGGTCGGATTTGTCCTGTGGGGAGGTGTGTGATGTCCGTGCTCTCGACCGTGTGTGTCGTCGCCGGGCCAATCTGTTCGGTGGGCCAAGGCGCAGCGAGCGCAGCCACCGGTGCCGTCAGCGGGGGCATTCTGAATTCGATCGCCAGCGACTTCTCCTCAGCGGAAGGCGAGATGTTGAAGTTGCTGCTTTCCGCGTGGGTGAACGTGCCGTCCCCGAGTCTGTCCTCGACCTCAGGGACGGTCGGCTTCCTCCAGAGCAGTCTCAGTTGGTATGTGGCTGCCGCCGCGGTCCTCGGGTTGCTGGTCGCGGCTGGTCGCTTGGCCATCGAACGCAAGCCCGATGCGGCCAAAGAGGCGGCTACCGGGATGCTCACCACGATGTTGACCATCGGGGCGGGAGTGGCCACCATTTCGCTCCTCTCCGCGGCAGGTGATGCGTTCTCGACCTGGATCCTCGACCAAGCGGCCGGAAGCACCACCCCCACCCAGGCACTGACCCAACTCGGAAGCTTCGCCGGTCTCGTGGCCACCGCCGGCCCCGGTCTCATCATCCTCTTGTCGGTCCTCGCCATCATCGGCATGGTCGTACAGCTGGCGATGGTGCTCATCCGCTCGGTGCTGCTGGTGGTATTGGTCGGAGTGTGGCCGCTGGCGGCAGCGTCCTCGATGACCGAGATGGGCCGCCAGTGGTACAAGAAGATCACCGGCTGGATGATCGCCTTCCTCTTGTTCAAGCCGGCCGCCGCCATCGTCTACGCCGCGGCAATCAAGATGACGCTCACCGCCGACAGCGAGCTGGCGAGCATCGAGGGGATCATCCTGATCATCCTCGCCTCCCTCACCCTCCCGGCCCTCATGAAGTTCATCGTGCCGGCGGTCTCCTCGGTCGGTTCCATGGGAGCAGGCGAGGTCCTCGGGGCCGGCATCGCTGCTGCGACCGGGGCGGCGATGGTCGTCGGCACCGCTGGCGTCGGTGCCGCGGCGGCCGGAGCCGGCGCGATGGCCGGCTCTGCCGCTGGTGGGGCGGCTGGTGGAGCTGCCGGCGGAGGGGCTGGCGGTGGTGCCTCCGGTGAAGGCGTGTCACCTGGCGGTGGATCGAGTGGCGCTGGCTCGCCAGACAGTGGATCAAGTGGCGGTGGCTCGGCGGGTGGCGCATCGGCAGGCGACGGCGCTGCACCTGGTGGAGCGCCGTCCGGAGCTGGGTCCATCCCGGCGTCACCGTCCTCCTCGCCGGGTTCATCGGGATCCGGCGTCTCCCGTGGGGTCGGCCTCTCCCATCTGGTCGGGGCGATGCAGGGCGGCACCGGCGCCAGCCAGGTCATTGAGGGTGAGCCCGCGGCCGGGGCGGCATCGTCATGACCAACTCCTCCGCACCGAGCACCGAACCGCGCACCTATGGCAACTGGCGCCGCCCGACTTCACCAGGGATCGGGAGCCTCGGTCTGCTCGCCACGATGATCCTGTTGGGGGGAACGGTGGCTGCGGTGATCTCGTCGATGGTCTTCTGGCCGTTGGCGCTCGTGGTGGTCTTTCTCACCGTCATCACGCTCGTGCCGCTGGCGATCCACGACCGCCACGGCCGGAACGGATTTCAAGTGCTACTCCCACGCCTGGCCTCGGCCCGTGCCGCCCGCACGGGAAGCGATCTCTACCGGTCGGGACCACTGAGCCGCGTGCCCCAGGGCCACTGCCGCCTACCAGGGGTCGCTGCAGAAATCGAAGCGCTCGACGCGCTGGACGCGTGGGGACGACCGTTCGCAGTGCTCTCCCACCCCCATCTTGGACAGGTCACCGCGGTAATTGCCGCGGCATCTGACGGGGCAGCCCTGGTCGACGCCTCCGAAGTCGATAACCGGGTGGCCCATTGGGGGGCGTGGCTGGCCGACCTCGGCCACGAACCGGGCCTCGTGGCCGCCTCGGTGACCATCGAGGCAGCTCCCGACACGGGCACCCGCCTGCGCCACGAAGTGGAGCACAACATCGACCCGGGTTCTCCCGCCCTCGCCCAAGAGGTGCTCGCCTCGATCACCGATACCTACCCGACGGGATCTGCCGCCATGGCCTGTTACATCACGCTCACCTGGTCAACGGCTCCTCGGGTGGGCGGGGGCAAGCGCCGCAGTGTCGCGGAGATGGCGGTCCATATCGGCCATCGACTCCCTGGCTTTACTCGAACGCTAGGGGCAACGGGCGCAGGTGCGGCCCGCCCGATGACCACAGATCAGCTGGCGGCGTGCTGTCGCGTTGCCTATGACCCCGCCTCCGACGGTGCCATCGAACTCACCACCCTCCACTCCCCCGGCGTTGCCTGGGCAGACGCCGGACCCGTAGCGGCACAGGAGAGTTGGGACCGCTATCGCCATGACTCGGGCATCTCAGCCAGCTGGTTCATGGCCAAGGCCCCGGCCGGCCACGTGTTCTCCAACACCCTCGCCCAGCTGCTTGCTCCCCACCCTGACATCGCCCGCAAGCGGGTGACGCTCGTTTATCGACCCCACGATCCGGCCTCGGCAGCAAAGACCGTGGAGCGGGACCGGCTGGACGCGCAGTTTGCGGCCTCGGGAAAGAAGTTCGGACGGGCACGAGACGCCATCTCCAAGACCGCGGCCGACAAGAGCGCCGAGGAAGAGGCCCAAGGGGCCGGACTCGTACGGTTCGGACTGATCGCAACCGCCACCGTCCTTGCCGCTACCGACCTCGATCTCGCCGGTGTCGCCATGGAAAACATGGGGAATGCGTCACGGATCGCCCTCCGCCCGGCATACGGCTGTCAGGCATCGGCCTTCGCCGCCACGCTCCCCCTCGGCATCAATCTGCCCAGCCACCTCCGCGTGCCCCAGGTCGTACGGGAGATGCTGTGATCGGGAAACTACCGGCACCGAACATCCGGTCGACCGGGTCTGACGCTTCCTCCAACGGCGATGCCGCGACCCTGCGACTACCGAGTCGTGGCCTCCCCGGCAGAGGCGGGGGCAGAGCGTCCTACGTGGAGGCCGCACCGGAGTGGCGGGCGACCACCCGCCAGGTCTGTGGGCTGTGGCCCTTCATCGCCGGTTCCGGCACCCCGATGGTCGGCGTGCCGATAGGCCGCCACCTCCGCTCCCACGCCACGGTCTGCTGTGACCCCATCAGCTGGTTCGCTCGGGCCGGATTGATCGCCAATCCGTCCATGTTCGTGCTCGGGAAGCCGGGCCTCGGCAAGTCGAGCCTGATCCGCCGCATGGCTATCGGACTCTGTGGCTTCGGCGTCCAACCGCTCATCTTCGGGGACCTGAAGCCCGACTACGTCGACCTCATCGGTGCCCTCGGCGGCAACGTGGTCGCACTCGGCCGTGGACAGGGCGCCCTCAACGTGCTCGACCCAGGCGCGGCCACGGCGGCAGCCCTGCGCCTGACCGGCGCCGCCCGCCAGAAGCTGACCCAGGACGCGTTGGGTCGTCGACTCACCATGGTGGCAGCCCTGGTCGGGCTGAATCGACGGTCCCAAGTCACCGATGTCGAGGAGTCCATCATCGCCAGCGCCCTCGGTGTGCTCGACGACCACCATCAACCGGGAGAGGCGACCCTGATGGAGCTGATCGCTGTCCTCGAAGAGGGACCCGAGGAGCTACGGCGGGTGACCCTGGCCCGTGATGACACCGCGCGATACCGGGAGGCGACCGACGGCCTCCAGGCATCGCTCGTAGCCCTGGTCGACGGTGCCCTTGGCTCCACGTTTGCCACGCGCACCTCGGTGCCGGTGACGCTTGCTGCCCCACTCTGCATCGACATCTCCGGTATTGCCGAGACCGACGAGAAGCTCCAAGCCGCAGTGCTCCTCGCCTGTTGGGGCGAGGGGTTCGGAGCGATCGCTGCGGCTCAGGCCCTGGCCGATGCCAATATCGAACCACAGCGGAACTTCTTCATCGTGCTCGACGAGCTTTGGCGGGTGCTGCGTGCCGGCGAAGGCCTGGTCGACCGGGTGGACGCCCTTACCCGTCTCAACCGGCAAAAGGGTGTCGGGATGGCGCTCATCACCCACACCATGGCCGACCTGCTCGCCCTGCCCAGCGAGGCCGACCGCATGAAGGCACAAGGGTTTGCCGAACGGGCCGGCTTCATCGCCACGGCGGGCCTGGCCGCCGATCAGCTCCCGGCCCTGGAACGGGTGGTCGCCCTCTCCCAACCCGAACGCGACCTCATCACCTCGTGGTCCTCTCCACCCAGCTGGGACGTGGTCGCAGAACAGGAGGCACCTCCACCAGGGCGAGGAAAGTTCCTCATCAAGGTCGGCGGTCGACCGGGCATCCCAGTCGAGGTCGTCCTGACCGAAGCGGAACATGCCGTGAACGACACCAACAAGCAGTGGCGGCAGCGATGAGGCAGGAACGATGAGACGACCGCGCAATCGCATGTCCCAGAACACAATGGCCGAGGAGATCTACGCCACCGTCGCGGTGGTAGCCGTTGTGGTGCTCGTTGCCCTCGTCTGGACAGCTGTCCTGCTCGGCGCCTCCATCGACCACATAGCCGCGCCGCCGAAAAACCCGGTGGCGCTGATAATCGATCTGATCCGGAAGAACATGTCGTGGCCACTGGCCGCTACGTACCTCCTCGGCGCCGAATTGGCAGCCGGAGGACTGATTGCTGGCGTCATCGCAATAATCGTCTCGCACGTCCGCTCGAGTCGAGAGCTGGTCGACGTCCTGGCCAAGCGGCTCCCCCGCAATGCCAAGGCCCTGCGTCGCTATACCGACCAGCAGCACGCTCCGGTCGCCCCCGAGGTGGGCAAGGGACTCGCGCTCGGAACCGACGTAGTCAGTGGACAGGTAATCCGCCAGAGCTGGGAGGACGTGGCCGCCATCATCGCCGGGGCAAGGACCGGCAAGACCACCACCCAAGTGGCCCCGGCCATCCTCGCTGCCCCCGGGGCGGTCTACACATGTTCGAACAAGCGCGACGTGGTCGACCTCACGTCGGGCCCCCGCAGTATGCGCGCCGCGGTGTGGGTCTTCGATCCCCAGGGCATCGCCGAGGGGCGGCCCACCTGGTGGTGGAATCCCCTTGACATGGCCGGAGACTTGGCCGGCGCGCGCGTCCTGGCCGGGCTGTTTTCCGCGGCCAGCCGACCGCCGGGGGCCCAACGTGACGCCTACTTCGACCCCGAAGGAGAGGAACTGCTGGCGATCCTGTTGCTGGCCGCTCGGCTGTCCGATCAGCCCCTCACCACCGTCTACCAGTGGCTGTCGACCGGTCGGAACGACCGGGTGGTCTCCCGGCTGGCCGCCTCTGGCCACGAACTGGCCGCCCAGGCCCTGCTCGACGTCATGAACCAACCGGACAAGCAGCGAGCCGGGGTGTTCGGCACCGCCCGAAAGGACGTCTCCTTCCTGGCCGACCCCAATCTCGGTGACTGGATCACCGACCGTCATGACGATCGGCCCCGGTTCGACACCGATGTGTTCGCGGCGTCGTCCGGCACGCTGTACTCCCTGTCCAAGGAAGGACCCGGTTCGGCCGGGCCGCTCACGGCTGCCCTCACCGCCGCGGTGGTGCTCTCCGCCGAGCGGTTGGCCGCCCGCTCCGCCGGTGGCCGGCTGGCGGTCCCGATGGTCTGTCCCCTCGATGAGGTAGCGAACGTGTGCCGCTGGCGAGAGCTCCCCGACCTGTACAGCCACTACGGGTCTCGGGGAATCATCCTGATGTCGTTCCTCCAGTCATGGTCCCAAGGGGTCGACGTGTGGGGCGAGCAGGGCATGCGGAAGCTCTGGGGTGCAGCCAACATCCGTCTCTACGGCGGCGGGTCGAACGAACAGGGGTTCTTGGACGACATCTCCTCGGTCTGCGGGGAGATGGACACCCGCCAGCTCACCACCTCCTACAACGGCGGCCACCAGGGCCACAGCCGGTCGTATGCGACGCGACGAGAGCCGATCTTCGACGTGGCGACACTGGCCGCGCTCCCCCGGGGCCGGGCAGTCCTCATGGCTTCGGGCATCGACCCGGTGCTGATCCGCACCGAAAGCGTGCTCGACGGCCCCTACGCCGCAGAGGTCCGGGCCTCGCTGGCCGCGGCGGTGGCGAACCATGCCGAAGCGAAGACAAAAGGAGACCGAACGTGAGCATCACTGTAGAGGGCCCAGTAGGCGAGATGGATCAGCCACCGAAGCCTGGCTTCCCCGACAGCGCGACCTGGGTGGCCCAGTGGCTGTGTCCGAATCTCGAGCGCGAGATCAAGCGCACGTTTGAGTGGTGCCCGTCATGGTGGGACCACCCAGAGGCCGTCCAGCGAATCGAGGCGCTGTGGCGCGCCTGGGAGGCCCTCCGTCTCGAAGGAGGGACGGGGATGAACACGTGGTGGGTGGACCACGCCGATCCCCAGTTGACCCAACTGTGCAACCCCGACATTGGCCCGTTCGGCCACTGCCACACGACACACGGCCGTGACATCCCACCGCTCCTCGCACTCGACCCGCCCGACGACTGGCTGCTCAGGCCGGGACCAACGACGAACCCGTCCACAACAGCAGTCGCGACTAACCGTGAGGAGAAGGCATGAGCGGAGAGGAGAACATCGCCCAGGAGCTCCACGGGCATCTGACCCAGGTGCTCCGCACCTCGATGTCCGGTGGGCTCCAGATGACCGAGCAACGCGCCCGCCGCCGCCAACAGGAAGCAGAAGCCGAACGGCGATTGGCTACCGAGGCTGCCCGACAGCTCGACGAACGAAAGCGGGCCGAGCGCGAAGCCAGTGCACTCGTGGCCCAGCAGACCATTACCCGCCAGGAACAGGAGCGCGCAGCCGACGCCCGCAGAGACGCCGATGCCGGTACTAGGGACGCTGAAAGGGCCACTGTCGAGGACAGTGCCGAACACGCGTCGACAGCATTCCCGACGTCGGTCGACGAGGCCTTGGCCGGCATCCGGGGACGCCAGGCAGACAGCACGGCCAAGACCTGCCATGAGCGGGATCGGGGCACGTCGAGACAACCAGCCGAACTCGGACGGTAGGCCACTCCTTCCATGCCCGACAACTTCCAGCCACGTGGGGACACCCTCGTCCTCGGCCATCCAGGTGCCCCCCTTCGGCGGTGGCCAAGATGGCCGTGCTCAACTCCCGACAATCGCCCCAGCTCCCCGGCACCCGCTCGACCTGTCGCATCCACCAATTACGGTGACAGGAGGTCGGCGTGAGGCGCTGGGGAGCCCGACGAGACAGCGGAACAGAGCAACTCGGAGATACGCAACAACTAGATTTCGACCAGCTATTGAAAGGTGGTAGCGGTGAACCACTATGGACTGAAGGCCAAGCAGCACCTGCTCCAACACTTCCCGGACCAGTACAGCGCGATCGAGGACCCGGAGGCGTACTTCACCGAGATCGGGGAGGAGGCCGAACGCCAAGTCTCCTCGACCTACTTGAGGCTCTCGAAGCCGGAACTCGGGGAGAAGGACTTGGCGGCCAGGATGATGGCCGAGGAGTCGGTCCAAGACCTGATCTACCCGACGTCACCGGAGCAGCCGGAGCAGCCGGAGGAGCCAATGGACCCGGACTCGGCGATGGCCTTCAGTATCCAGGTGCAACAGGACCTTTGGGCGGCGATGGATTCCGACCAGCCGGACAGCACGACCTTGCTCCGCCAGGAGCGGTAGCCAAGACCGCAGCGAACCTGGCGGCCCTCCGGGTCCTCCGGCAACTGCAATCCGATGGGCGATCGGCAACCCAGTCGGAACGGGCCACCCTGGCGCGATGGGCGAGCTGGGGAGCGGTTCCCGAAGTGTTCGACGAGTCCAATCCACGCTTTGCCGCCACCCGAGTCGAGCTGCACACCCTTCTGTCCGACACGGAGTGGGCGGCAGCACGACGGACAACGATCAACGCCCATTACACCTCGGCCGAAGTGGTCCAAGCCGTCTGGTCTGCCGTCGCCGACCTCGGCTTCGCTGGCGGCAAGGTCCTGGAACCCGGTTGTGGGTCGGGCAACTTCATCGGCTTCGCACCGCCGGAGTGTTCGATCACCGGGGTGGAGCTCGACCCGGCCACGGCTGGCATCGCCGCCGCGCTCTATCCGTCGGCCACCATCCGAGCAGAAAGCTTCGCGGACACTGCTCTACCGGAGGGCGACCTGGACCTGGTCATCGGGAACGTCCCGTTCGGCAAGATCACACTGCACGATCCCGATCACAACACCGGTCGCCACTCGATCCACAACCACTTCATCATCAAGAGCCTCGATCTGACACGGCCCGGCGGGCTCCTGGCTGTCGTCACCAGCCGATTCACCCTTGACGCCCAGGCCGACGCGGCCCGCCAGGAAATGGCCGAACGAGCCAACCTGCTCGGGGCCGTCCGGCTCCCGGCCGGGACCTTCCGAGCCACGTCGGGTACCGATGTCGTCACCGACATCGTGCTCCTCCGAAAACGGATGCCCGGCGCCGCGCTTGCCGGCGAGCGTTGGCTCTCCCTCAGCCCGGTGACCACTGTCGACGGCGAGGTCACCGTCAACGAATACTTCGCCGCCCATCCCGAGATGATCCTCGGGGAACTCCGCCGGGTGAACGGCCAGTACGGGGCGGACGACCTGGACGTGATTGCCGACCCGGACAAGACCATTGCACCGGCAATGGCCGCCATCGTCACCCGGGCACGAGACGCCGGCCTCACCTACCAGCCACGGTCCGAGCCCACACGGATCCCCGGTCCGGCCACCGGCCTGTCCGGCCTCACGCTCGAAGCGTTCCCGGTGCACAAGGAGGGCTCCATCATCGCCACCGGCGTGGCGACCTTCGCCCGGGTGCGGAACGGCGAGCTGGAGCCGTTCCAGGCGACGCCGAAGGGCCAGGCAAAGGAATTGCGCGCACTCTGCGAGCTGCGTAACACCCTGGCCGAGGTGCTCACCCTCCAGGCCGGGAGTACCGATGATGACGTGTTCCGGAACGCACAGGAGCGGTTGAACGACCACTACGACGACTACGTGGCCCGCTACGAACCCATCAGTCGCTTCACCAGCTACGAGACGGGGAGGATCGACGCGGAGTCCGGTGAGGCGATCTTCGGCCGCCGGAGCCCGAAGCTCGGTGGGTTCCGCACCGACCCGGACTTCCCGTCCCTCCTCGCCCTCGAAGTGTTCGACTCCGAGACCAAGTCGGCACAGAAAGCTGCGATCTTCTCCGAGCGGGTGGTCGGTCCCCGGGAGGTGAGGGGACGAGCGGACAGCCCCGAAGAGGCAGTCACCATCTGCCTCGACGAATCGGGAATCGTCACCCTTGACCGGGTGGCCGCCCTGCTCGGCATCGAAGCTGTCGATGCCCGGCACCGTCTCGGGACCCTGGTCTTCGACGACCCATTGACGGATCAACTCGTCCCTGGCGCCCGGTACCTCTCGGGCAATGTACGGGTGAAGCTCCGCGAGGCAGAGGCGGCCGTCGCCGATGACGCCCGGTTCGCACCTAACGTGGCCGCACTCCGAATAGTCCTCCCCGACGACCTGCTACCGGAAGAGATTGACGCCCGGCCCGGAGCCACCTGGATCGAGTCCACCGATGTGGCCGCGTTCGTCCGCGAGGCCCTTGGTGCCACTCAGGTAGCCGTCGAGCACATCGAGGTCACGGCCACCTGGACCATCGCCGTTCCGACCTGGCAGAAGCAGAGCGTGACCATGACGTCCGCCTGGGGTACCGACCGGCTCGATGCCGTGAACCTGCTCACCAAATCGCTCAATCAGACCTCGGCCGTCGTCTACGACCCCGACGGGGACGGCGGACGGGTGTTCAACCCGGAGGCGACGCTCCTGGCCAGGGAGAAGCAGCAGGTCCTCTCCGACCGCTTCGCTGCATGGATCTGGGAGGACGAAGACCGGGCCGAACGGCTGGCCGGCCGGTACAACGAGCTGTTCAACTCGGTTGTCCTCCCGAGCTGGGACGGTAGTCATCAGTCGCTGCCCGGTCTGTCATCCGCGTTCCGGCCGCACCAACACCAGCTGGATGCGGCGTGGCGATCGGTGCAAGAGCCGGCCGTGCTGCTCGGACATGCGGTCGGAGCGGGCAAGACCGCCACCATGGCGATCGCCGGAATGGAGATGAAGCGCCTCGGGCTCGTTTCCAAGCCCGCCTACGTCGTCCCCAACCACATGCTCGAACAGTTCAGCGCCGAATTCCTTCAGGCCTACCCGCTGGCAAACGTCCTGGTGGCGACCAGGGACGCCACCGCAGCCGACGCACGAAAGGAGTTCGTGGCCCGGTGTGCCACCGGAGACTGGGACGCCGTCGTCATCACCCACGACGCCTTCGTGCGGATCCCGGTTTCCAAGGAGGCCGAGACGGACTACCTCGACTCCCAGGTCGCCGCCTACAGGACCGCCCAGGCCCAGTCGACTGCGGAACACGGGCTCAGCGTGAAGAAGCTGGAAGCCGCCATCATCCGGATGGAGGAGCGGATCAAGGAGTCCCGAGAGGACGGACGACGGCTCGACGGGGTGACATTCGAGGAGACCGGGGTCGACTACATCTTCTTGGACGAGGCCCACGTGGCGAAGAACCTCGCTTTCCCCACCCGCATCCAGGGCGTGGGCGGCTCGGGATCGAAGCGCGCCATGGACATCGAACTCAAGCTGCGGGTTCTACGGGGGCGTCACGGTGACCGGGTTGCCACGTTCGCCACCGCCACGTTCGTAGCCAACTCCATCTCCGAGCTCTACGTCATGCAGCGCTATCTGCAGCCCGATGCCCTGGCGGCAGCCGGAATTGCCACTTTCGATGGCTGGGCCGCGAACTTCGGGAGGACCGTGACCAACCTGGAGCTTGCCCCTGACGGTGGCAGCTACCGGATGAAGGACCGCTTCGCCCGGTTCGCCAACGTCCCCGAACTGGTCTCGATGTTCTCCGAGGTGGCCGACATCAGGACAGCCGAGCAGCTCGCCCTTCCGACGCCGAATCTCCTTGGCGGCCGTGCCGAAGTGGTGGTTGTTCCACCTTCCGATCGCCTCCTCACCTATGTCGAGGGCCTCGTGGCTCGGGCCGAGGCCGTCTCCCGGGGTGCCGTAAGGCCGGAAGAGGACAACATGTTGAAAGTGACCGGCGACGGTCGAAAGGCCGCCCTCGACCTCCGCCTCGTCGGGCTGCACCCCGACCCCGACGGCGGGAAGATCGGCGCGGCGGCAGAACGGATCAGTCGCATCTGGGTCGACAACAACGACCGTGAGTACCCAGAGCAGGGATCGCGCCGCGGGGCGCTCCAGTTGGTCTTCTGCGACATCGGTACACCCCGACGCGAGTGGAACGTCTACGACGAGCTGAAGTCCCAACTCATCGACCGGGGCGTGCCGACCGAGGCCGTCCGCTTCATGCACGACGCGAAGAATGACCGGGAGAAGGCCGAACTGTTCGCGCAGTGCCGATCGGGATTGGTGGGGGTATTGATCGGATCGACAGAGAAGATGGGTGTGGGAACCAACGTGCAGGCCCGTGCGGTCGCGCTCCACCATGTGGACTGCCCCTGGAGGCCGGCCGACATCGAGCAACGGGAAGGTCGCATCCTCCGCCAAGGGAATCTCAACCGAGACATAGAGATCCTCCGCTACGTCACCGAGTCCAGCTTCGACGTCTTCATGTGGGGCACCGTCGAGCGCAAGGCTGGCTTCATCGCCCAGGTCACTAGGGGAGACGCAACCCTTGCCCGCCAGCTGGACGACGTCGGCGAGCAGTCACTCAGCTACGGCGAGGTGAAGGCACTCGCCACCGGCAACCCGCTCATCATGGAGAAGGCCGGCGTGGACTCCGAGGTGGCAAAGCTCGAACGCATGGCATCGGCCCACGCAGTCGAACAGCGCCGCCTGTCCAAGACGATCGCTGGCTCTGGTCCCACTATAGAACGGCTTCAACGCGACATGGCCAGGATCGAACGCGCATTGGCGCTCCGAACGGACATCTCCGGCGACGCCTTCCGAGCCACCATCACGGGTGTTACTTGTGAGAAGCGCGCCGATGCCGGCGATCGCATCAAAGCCGCACTCGTCGATGCCCGATATCGGCACGGGGAGACCATTGGCATCGGGAACCTCGCCGGGCTCGACCTTGCGATCGCCGTCAAGGGCGAGATCGGGGAGGACGAGCTCCATCTCTTCTTCCCCGACGCCCCGCTCCACCCGACTGTGATCGGTGCCGCCGACATCGAGCGCGAACATCCCGTAGGTCTAGTGAGCAGGCTCGCCAACCGGCTCGGAGATCTTGAAGAGCGGCTAACCGACGACGCACGGGAACTTGGCTCCGCCACAGCAAACGCCGAGCAGGCCGGCGCGATGATCGGCCGGCCCTTCGACCAGATGCCCCGACTCGCAGCCCTACGTGGCCGGCAAGCCGAGATCACCGAAGCCTTGACGCCAAAGCCGACTCAGGAAACGGAGCCGGGGTCGTCGAGCGCTTCCATTGCCGAGGAAGAACGCCGAGCCCAAGGACCCGAATGTATTGACCATGAGGTGGCCAACTCGCCGGTCACTGCGTTTCCAACTTCAATCGGGGATGCCCTTGTGACGGCGCGGGCTGGCGATACCTCGTTGACACGCCACCACGGGCGAGCGGCGTCACTGTCCCCGTCCGATCTCGGCCGGTAGCCCGGATCCAGACGGTTGGTCGCACAGCAAATGAAGTGCTGGCCCACACGAGCCGGATCCAACGGACTACATGCCACGCGTGTCCATCTCGCGTAGTCGCGCCTCTTGTCCGCAATCAAGACATAGGGCTCGCCGCTGAACAAGTTGCACGATTCCTTGGGCATCCGCGCTGGTCAGCACCCTCGCAACCGATCGATCAAAATCGCGGCGGGCCCATAGCTGATCTGCAGTTCGCTCGCCCGAATAGCTGCGGTGGATGTTGTGGTGACTTCGGGCGACCCTCAGGTCGGGTACTCCCTCGTACGCAACTGTGGTGGACTCAACGCTGCGAGGCTGTCCGCTGTTCGCCACCGAGACCGTCGATGCATGCCAGATGGGCGGCGAATCCGTGGCCGCGGTAGCTACATTGCCGAAAGCCAATCGGAATATCCGTACTCGATTGAGACGCTCTCGAGTGTCATTGTGGGCGATCGTCTGCCGACTTGTTTGCGGCGGCGATTCGGCATGATGATCGCCGCTCGACGGCGACAGGCCGGACGACTCAGCTTGCCCTCTGCCTGCGAGGCCCGGACGGTATCTTCTGACGAAGATGGAACTGCCATCGCGTTCTCCGATGGTTAAGTCGACCACCCTGGCGGCGCACGGCACGAATCAGATGGCGACGGTCTGCGCATCCTCGCTCGCAGGCCGGGCGACAGCCAAGCTCAACCACCGTTGTCAACGCCTGAACCTGGCTTCGAGCCGACGACCGCCATTTGGGAGATGGTCTTGACGACGGCGGTGAGCTGAAGGAAAGCGTTGACGCTGACAGCTCCGAGGATCCCGAGGAAGATGCGCAGCGCAAGATACACGTGTTGCCCGGCAATTGGAGCCGGAGGAGCCTCGGAGATATATAGACCCAGGCCGGCGCCGACAACGGCAAGCTGACTCATGGATGACCAGGTGAAGACGAACATCAAATCGCTGAAGTGCGAGAACGGGCTATCGCTAAGACCAGACTGCGACCAGTATTCTCGCTGGTCCTTCGATGGCACCGTGAGTGCCAAGACGGCTCCGGTGAGACATGCCCCGAAGGAGATCGAAGCGAAGGTCAATGCGGTTGCCGCCAGATCCGATACCAGGGCTTGTTCGTTGCCGGTCCGCGGGATCAGGAATGCCGCTGCCAGTCCGACTACCGCAGCCAAGATGCCACGTCGCCAGGTGAAGAGCTTCCCGCGCCGTTGCCACACTTGGCATGACCAAAAGTTGTTTTGATTATCCGTTGGTTCGGTCTCGTTACTCATTTGGCTCGGAGTTGATGGGTTCTGGTGGGTCGGCCGAAGCGGCGGCAAGTTCAAGTCGGTCGAGGAGGCTTTCTGCCCCCTGGGCGACCTGGGCACGTTCATCATCGGCGGTGCCGCTCCGTTCGACGGGCACAAACTGGCGCTCCTGATGGTTAGCCAGCGTGAGCGTGCGCTCGCGCTTCTCGTCAGCGTGGCGGCCGACGATCTTGACCTTCTTTAGGGGTCCGATGGCATGGAGCACGAGCTCCTTGATGTCTTTCACGATGCCCCGCTCCTTCGCCAGTGAGCCGCCCCGGGGCGCCGAAATCTCCAGCTCGGCGGACTGGCCATCCGACTCTGCAGCGTAGGCCGTCAGGGTGTTGGCGTTCTCCGTCCAGTCGAGGTTCGGACGTGCCACCGTCACGGACGCTTGCCGAATCCGCTCGAAGTGCGCCAACTCTTCATTGAAGGATTCGGCGGTCACAGGGTTCAGGTCAATCACAAGGTCGTCAGCAAAGCCGACAGCGGTGCCAATGATCCCGAGCGCCTTGCCGATCTCGGTTGCGCTGAGTCCAGGGCGACGACGCTCTAGGGCGACAAAACGGGTTTCCGGATTGAGATACAGAAATGTCGGCCGAACGACTATCTCCCCTTCTGATCGTGGGTCGTCCCGCTCACGGTCGTTACCGACATCGAACAGTGTCAGCGACTCTCGATCGCTGCCGGACAGGAATCGGAGTTCCCAAACTCGTCCGTACTGCCGAATGTCGCGAAGCAAGACAACCTCGTCCTGGTTGATGATTGCCCGCCGCAAGACGGAAGTGGCAGCCGCCAGAGACTGGACGAACGCGGTGTAGTCGATAACCTCACCCGACCGCCCGCGTCCATGGATGGAATACGCGTAGAGGCCACGTTGGACGGTCGGCATCTCAAGGCTCCCTGCTGTTCGTCAAGCGAAGTAGTCACCGATCGTAGTGGCGGGGTGTAACAAGAAGGCTGGATATGGCCGCTGGCTGCCTCGTGGTAATTAGTGTGGGGAACCTGCGTTTTGGAGCAACGCAGACGACCGTGGCCGTATTGGCGGCCGCGTTCGTGAACTTCAGGATCGATTCAGGTATCGACGCTGGATGCCTAAGGGGTCACAGTTGTGCGTTTGCCTTGGACACGGATGCACGTCAGTGACACGACCACCACACGAACCTTCAGCTGAGCCCTCATTCTTGGAGAGGGCTCCAGATAACGCCGGTTCCGCTCTCGGTCTGACCCGGCAGGGTGGCTGTGCAGGGCGTCATTATGCGTGGCTGCGTGCGGGAGGCCGGCGCCGAACTGTTGCGTACGTCCGGACCGGCCGGGGCGGTCTGACTAGCGAACGAGGGAACGTGCGGAGCCTCTGGGATCCGCCAGAGCCTCCGGGGATCCCAGGCCGGTTCAACCAGACCAACAACGGGACCCTTGCCGCACGGTCTCGCTGGTCGGAGGAAGGCGCAGGACCTCGCTTGCATGTTCGCACCGTCAATGATCCACGGGTCAAGAGGTGTCCGATGACAAGGAGTGTCCCTTCCTCGCCGGTCCATTCGGTCGGGCTTCCTGGGCCTCAGGGCGAAGTGATACAGCCCGAACGTAGATTGACCGTCGAAGCCGACGCACGCTCCTTCGGGGTGCCGGCCTCGCCCCGTGGGAACCGAGCGCTCAGGGCTCCAGGAGCGCCCTCGGAAAAGTCTCCCTCCAAGATCGTATGGGACCACAGACGGCTAAGTTCTCCCTTGACCAACAAAGGATTCGACTTGACCCAAGAGAAGGAGACAACCCCGGCGAACCCGACGGGACCTGCTCGCCGGCGTGGGGCGCCCACAAAGACTTCGACCTTCGGTGTCTCGAACCGGGAAGGCCACGACTCGTCCGACTTCTACAGTCGATTCACCCCGCTGCAACAGGACTCGACAGGAGTTCCTGCTGCACCCGTGACCGTCGACAAGCTCGTCACCGGCGACTCTCGCCACATGAGGGTAGTCAATGACAACTCAGTGGCCCTAGTGGTGACATCACCGCCGTACTATGCAGGCAAAGAATACGAGACCGAGCTGGGCAAAGGCGGGGTTCCGTCGAGCTACATCGACTACTTGATCATGCTCAGCGACGTGTTTGCGGAATGCTGGCGGGTGCTAGAGCCTGGCGGGCGTATCGCCGTGAACGTAGCCAATCTGGGACGCAAGCCCTATCGCTCCCTGAGTGCCGACGTGACGAGAATCCTCCAGGATGATCTTGGATTCCTGATGCGAGGGGAGATCCTCTGGGTCAAGGCCGAGGGGGCGTCAGGATCATGCGCCTGGGGCTCGTACCTTTCGGCCGCCAATCCCGTGTTGCGTGATGTCACCGAGCGGGTGGTGGTCGCGAGCAAGCTCCGACTGGACCGGGCGATCGACCGGAAGAAGCGAGCGAAGCTCGGGATGCCCCACGAGAACACGATCAGCAAGGACGAGTTCCTCGATGCGACCCTTGATACGTGGAAGATCCGACCCGAGTCGGCCACACGGGTCGGACATCCGGCGCCCTTCCCGGTGGACCTGCCCCGTCGGCTGATCGAGCTCTACACCTACAAGGATGACCTCGTCCTCGATCCTTTCGTCGGGGCCGGTACGACCGGGGTCGCCGCGGTTCAGACAGGTCGGCACTACGTCGGCTACGACACCGACCGAAAATACGTGGCTCTTGCTCGGGCACGGATCAAGGCCGAGAGAGCAAAGCCTCAGGTCGACCCATGAGTCGTGAACTGACGCTCATCACGGAGATCGGAACCGGACTCGGCATGATCCCGGGTCTGGACTTGCAGGATGCCTTCGACGCCGGCGTTCCCCATGTACTCGTCGGAGTGGATACTGGAACGTGGGAGACCCTCCGGGGGTTGTGGTCGACGGGCACCTATGCCCAGCCGTTTGCCGATGCACTCGCCGACGGCCGCTATTTCTTCGAGTCCGAACTCGGGCTGAGGCGTCGGGCACCCCTGTCAATCGAATGGAAGGGACCTCATCTCCCCCCCGAGGACGATCCGCTTCCAGCAGATCTCCGGATCGACGGCGTCTTCATCGTCAGCTGCAAGAACCTCTCCAAGGTTCTCCTTAATCCGTCACCTGCAGCCCTCTTTCGTTCAGCACTGCGCAATCCGGACTTCGGCGGCAGCGACTGGTACGAGGAGATCGCTCCAGTCGAACTCGCCAACCTCTACAAGGCCGCTGTCCGTCATCTCGCTCTGACCGGTTTCCCCACGACGCCTTCTGAACTGACCCGTGAGCAGCGGATCGTCCTCAAGACCCGGTTGCCTCGCAAGTGGCCAGATGCTCTAGCCCCAGAGGTGGCAGCGCTGGTGAGCGCAGTGAGCATCAGGAGTGCCACTCTCTTGATTCAGACGCTGGCCACCACGAGGGACCGAGAGCGCTTCTATTGGAGACTCCTGCGGATCCATAGCGCGCCTTACTTCATTCTTGGCCGCCAACCCTCTGGCCCCACCCGTCTACGCGTGCTCACCCCTTGGGACCTTCGCAGGATATTCAGCTTCGATGGGCTGGACATCTCGCCTGGGGAGGCCGGGCAGCCGCAAGTCCAGTGGAAGGCATCGTTCATCAGTCGCGAGACCGGGTTCACGCACGAAACCGAGGGCCACGTGGAGATCCGTTGGAGCCATGGACGATTCCGGGCGGCACCGGAATCCAAGGTCTACCTGGACACAGCACATGAGGACGCTTGCGGATACATACCGATCTGAACCCTTCGACGGTTGCTCAGCTGCTTCCTCGGCTCGAGCGCGCGGCTTGGCATCACAACCGGTCGCGTGGTGTCACTCGTAGGACTATGGCAATGACAATGCGCGGAAACCGACGGCAATGAGAGGGAGTGGCAAACGAGCCGCCATCGTGCTGATTGGCCTCATGGTCGTGGCCATCATCACAATCGTCCTTGCCGTGGATCTGGAAGCTGCCTCTGTCCTCGGGAAGCGCGCACCCCGGGCCTACGAAGGATTCTCGGCGGCGTTTGGCCTCATCGCCGTCTCCGCCGCATTGACAGCGGTTGTCATTGCACTGCCATCGTTTTGGGCTTGGGCGACATCACAGATCCGATCGCCCAAGATGGCGCTCGGATTCGAGATCGCCGACAGCCCAGGATCGGTGCCGCGTCGTGTGGATCTGAACCGGAACGGTATCCCATCCGTTGAACTGGAGGAAAAGACGTTCATCGTGCGGGTCACTGCAGTGAACAACGGGGTCACTCCACTCGATGACGCACTCCTCAACATCTATGCACCTGTCGACTGTGACCTCACCGTGATCGATGACCCACGGAGGCAGCACTATCTGGCAGTTCTGCCAGTTGAGACCACAGCGGAGGATCGAGCCAAGGGTGATCCCGATTTTATGGCTTGCACTGTCGGCTACGACACTTTCGGACCCGGGGTTGAACACATGTTCCATGTCAGAGTTGACGCGCCGGGACCCGGGTCATATCGAATTCTGGCCTACCTCGATGCGGATCCAGACACCGCGCGACGAATCGACGTGAGAGTTCGGGCACCCTCACAATGCGCGCCCAGCTGAATCCAGACGGAAGGGGGCGAGTCGAATGGCAGTTCCCGACGTGCCACCGCCCGGGGCCGACGAAGCCGGTCGTGTTCAGCTAACAGGCGGAGTTGCCGATATCACGACCGTGTTGAGAGTGACGATCGACGCCACCCGGCGAGCAAGCAAGCTCGCGAGGGGCGACGGCATGCGAGACACCCGGTGAGCGCGGACAAGTGGTCGGGCAAGGGCTGGAAGATCACCGTCACCGAGACGGAGATCACCATCGCTCAGGCGTCGGGCTCCATCGGCATCCCCAGCACGGAAGCCTCCCGGCTCGAGGTGCGCCGCCGGTGGCTGCACTGGAGCCTCCACCACGACGGCCAGTCACGAACCCACCTTCGTGGCATGACGCGATCCGAGGCCTCTGCCCTGACACGGGCGCTCCAGCGACTTGCTCTGACACCGGCGATCACTGATGCGACCGCATGGCACGCCGCCGTCACTCACCACCTCGCCGTGGCGTGCACCGGGCAACGGTGGATCCCTGCCGAAGCTGTTGACGCATTGCTCGCGACCCGTCCCGAACCGCGACTTCTCGACCGTGTCCGTACTGCTGGGTGTGAGCCGCTCCTCACCGAGGGTCAGCTCGAGGCGGTGGGCTTCCTGGACACCGACCTGAAGACCCTGGTCGCAGAGACCAACGAACACATTATGGTCGCCGAGCTCTCGTCCCGACGGGCATTCTTCGACACGATCGAGAAGAGCCCGCTCACTGACGAGCAAGCACGAGCGGTTGTGTGCTTCGACAACCGGGTCCAGGTGCTCGCCGCCGCCGGGTCCGGAAAGACCTCCGTGATGGTCGCCCGGGCCGCCTACGCCGTCACCCGCGGGTTCACTGCCCCTGACCGCATCCTGCTGCTGGCGTTCAACAAGGCTGCCGCGACCGAGCTGCAGGAACGTGTTTCTGAGCGGTTTGCCGCCGCCAGGATCGACTCGTCCGGGCTGCAGGCCTCCACGTTCCACTCGTTCGGACTCGACGTCATCGGCCGAGCCACCGGCGAAAAGCCCCGTCTGGCGCAGTGGCTTGATCAGGGGGGCGACGTCCGGATGGTCATGCGCATCGTCGACGAGCTGCGGGATTCTTCCCTGTCCTTCCGGTACCGCTGGGATCTCTACCGGATGCTGTTTGCGAACGCCCCGATAGACCTCACTGAGAACGAACCGGACGGCTACGACAAAGCGACCAGCGAGACCGGCTACCGGACGTTCGCCGGCGAGGTCGTCAAGAGCCACAGCGAACGGCTGATCGCCAACTTCCTGTACCTCAACGGGGTCAACTACGAGTACGAGCGGCCATACGACGTCAATGTCGCGGACGCCACTCACTCGCAGTACCACCCGGACTTCTACTACTCGGACATCGGCGTCTGGCACGAGCACTGGGCGCTTGACCGTGCCGGCAAGCCTCCCGCTGCGTTCGACGGCTACTCAGAGGGCATGGCATGGAAGCGCCGCCTACACGCCCAGCACGGGACGATGCTCGTCGAGTCCACATGGGCCGACGTCATGTTCGGTGACGGCCTCACGAAGCTCAAGGACGAGCTCACTCGGCTCGGGCTGAGCTTCGACTGGAACCCAGACCGTCCTCTCGGCGACGAGTGGGCGCGGCCCATGAAGCACGAGGACCTGGCGCGGTTCGCCAGGACGTTCATGACCAACGTCAAGTCGAACTCGTGGACAGAGGAAGATCTCGGACACCGGCTCGCCTCTGACGCGGCCCATCTCGATGGCTTCAGGACCCGGCTGTTCCTCGAGGTGTATTGGCAGATCCACACCGAGTGGGAACGCAGACTGGCTGCCGACCAGGCCGTTGACTTCGAGGACATGCTGCTCCAGGCGGCCGACCACCTCGAAACAGGGAACGCCGACTGGCCCTACGACCTGATCATGGTCGACGAGTTCCAGGACGTCAGCCAGGCCCGCGCCCGAATCGTCCGCGGTTTGGTGAAGACGCCGGGTCGGTTCCTACTTTCGGTAGGCGACGACTGGCAGTCGATCAACCGGTTCGCAGGGGCCGACCTATCGGTGATGACGAACTTCGAAGCCTGGTTCGGCCGGGGAAGCCAGCTGGCGTTGACGACCACCTTCCGTTGCACGCAGCCGATCTGCGACGTCGCCCGCAACTTCGTGTCCAAGAACCCGAATCAGTTCAAGAAGCCGATGCGGTCTGCGCATCACGATCCGGGTGCGCCCATCATGGTCATACGAGCCGACGACGTCGCCGGCACACTCGCCTCCTACCTCCGCGATCTGTCCGCTGCCATTGCCGACGGCAGCATCCCAAGCGACCGCTCCGGAATGGTCAGCGTCGACGTTCTCGGGCGCTACAGGCACGATCGCGACCTCCTCCCTAAGCAATTGCCGTCAAACTTGCGCGTCACGTTCCGGACCGTGCACGGGTCCAAGGGGCTGGAGGCCGACTTCATCGTGATCCCCGGCATGACGACCGGCACGTACGGATTCCCGAGCAACATCGCCGACGACCCCGTGCTCGACTTGGTCATGCCGGCACCGGAATCCTTTGCTCACGCTGAGGAACGCCGTCTCCTCTACGTGGCGTTAACCCGGGCGCGCCGTGGGGTCACGCTCATCACCCCGCCGCTGCGGATGTCGCCGTTCGTAATCGAACTCCTCGACGAGCCTCACGTGACCGTGACCGTGACAGGGGACAGCGATACCCCCGTCGAGGTCTGCTCACGGTGTGGTCAAGGGACGATGGTCGAACGAACCAGCAAGTTCGGTCCGTTCCTCGGCTGCTCCGCCTTTCCGGCATGCAAGAACAAACGCGACCTGCCGAAGCGGCCGACGTCGCCTAGTTCGGCGTACTCAAGACGACGCTGACTTCGCTGTCTTCACATCGCGGGCGCCTTGCTACAGGCGGCCATTGAGCGCACCCGCTCGAGTGCCGAACGACGCGCCAGAACGACCGCCGCCACCATGACCTCAGCGCAGACCGGCCTTCCCGGCATCCTCCATCAGCTGGTCCGGCAGCAATATCGAACCCGACATCCGGGGTCATCTTGGATACGCCTGACTCAATCCGTCCGTTGACCTTCTCCCGCGTGTCTCGGTATTCGGGAGCGTCGCCGCCTTCGCCGCGGAGGCGTCAGGGAGGCCCCGGTGGCCGTGGACCGCGAGACTCCATACGATGTGGGCGGATTCCCACGACCTTCGTACTAACCCCCAAACCAGATCCACGAATGCCGAGTGCTGGCCGTAGCTTCGATGGGAGGCGATTCGTGACGCAACTCGCCAAGCCCACACTCGCTCAGCGTTACCAGTCGGCGTGGGCGTCGTATCTGACCGACTGGCAGCATGTCGACGCCGAGCTGGTCAACCTAGTGCGGACGCACAGCTCCGGGTCGTTCGAGGACATCCACCTCCGAGTCGTGTTCATGCACGGGGTGTACCGGGCCCAACTCAATCGGACGATCGGCTCGAATGCCGACTTCGTTGCCGCCAAGGCACTCCAGTCGCAGTGGTCGACCGTGACGGATGTGGTCACTTCTCTGGCCGCGTTCGCGACGCCAAATGCTACCGCCATGGCCGCGGTCGTAATCGCCCACCAGGCGATCGTCACGATTCTCCAAGGTGCGTTCCCGAACTCAGGCCGGGCGACGTCCTTCGCATCAAAGTTTCTTTGGCCCGCCGCACCGAATCTCGTCCCCATCTTCGACGGCAACACGGATGAGCACGCACGACTTCACCGTCTTGACTATGCAGCGGCTGCAAAGCCACTCCGGGCCGCGATGGTGGCGGACAAAGCCAACTCTGTCTATTTCGAACACACGCTCCGCTACTTGGCGACCTATCAGACGCTCGCCACGGCTGGCCTCCCATCGAACATCTCGGTCACCATGAAGGGGATCGACCATATGTACTGGCTCGGGTAAGCGTGCCCTTTCTGTCATTCGGGTACGGGGAAGACCGGATCATCCTCGGTCGTGACCGGCTGCCTACTCGGCTTCGTCGCCGGACATCGTGCTCAGTGAAAACCCGCGATCAGATGCTGAGCGTTGGTGACGAGGGTGGTCACGAGGGTCGAGACGGCTGCCGTCGCAGCGATGTTGCCAGTCTTCCCGGCAAGGCTGCGTGCGCGGACAGAGAATCGATGGAACGGTTCCTCCGTGGGTTCGCCACCGCTCAGGCCGACGACGGCATCTTCGTAGAGTGCCTCGAGTTCTTCGGCGTCGGCGACGCCCAAGGCTCTTAGAATTTCGACCAGCCCAGAGACCTCCAGTCGGATCTGCGCCGCGGCCTCGTTGACCTCGATGTGCTGGTTGGATCCTGACCCCGTAGCAAATTGGACGTGTCCCCCGGCGGTGATTCTGATGTTGGGCCCTTCCAGCCTTGCCCGCTCGCTTTCGGATACATATCGGCGGACGTCCCCGCCGCAATTCTCGACGCAGTCGAGGCCTGCGTTCGTGAGGTGGGCTCTGACCGGCCCGAGGAGCTCCTCCACGGAAATGCCATCGATGAGACCTCTGTCCCGAAGCCAAGCGGCGGCAGCGTCCATTTCGTCAGCAGTGAATGGCTGGCCGTAGAAGTCGGCGCGCACGTCTCCGCCAAAACCATCCAGCGCCGCGAGCGTGCGCACAGAGGCGGCACCGACGTGGTCGAGCCACTCGACGAGTCCCATTCGGCAAGCCCACCGCCGCTCGATCTTGTTGTCCCGATGGACTCGAATATCGTCGAACCAGGCACGGCCGTCGGAGGTCGCCTCGGCTCGGGCGAGCATGCCGCCGGCAAAATAGCTGGTCACGAAGCCGTCCGCCTCGAGGTGCTTCACGTCTCCCCGGGAAAGGTCGAACGAGCGGGGCTGGCCTTCGTAGAGCGGTCCAACGCTCTGCAGCCCTGGATCCTGTTCGATCAGCCACTCCATGAGGCGGAGCCGGCGCCGTTCCTCGGTGTTGAGCCGCATGGCTCAAGCGTAGGCACAAGTTCGTCCGCAAGGGTTCGGGTCCGGCTCGTTGCTGCCCGTCCATCGGTCGCGCGGACCCGCTCCAAACTGGAACGTCACCCCAAATGCCAATCGTTCTCACCAAGTCGTGCCTTCACATAACGAAGCGGTTCTAGCGATGCCCGCTCGGATCCGGGTTCGTGAGTGAGATCATCCCGGAGGTAACGAACGCGCGCACAGAATTCCGGCGCGGTACAACATGGTTGCGACCTCACCGAACAGCACATATCGGCACCTACGCGTGCGCTCGCGTTTCGCAAGCACCCTCGGCGTCGGGCTAAACGCGGTGGCCGAAAGGCCGGAGCACCCCAGCGTTCAGCGCTCGATGCTGCGAGCTTGGTTTTGCCCGCGGCTGCGATGACGTCCGGGTTGGCTCTTAGGGATCTCGTGCATCGTTGCAGCGGCGCGAGCGTCCTGCGTCTGCTCACCGGGATGCAGACCCTGGCTCGAGCTTGCCTCAAATCGTCCGTGCAGCTCGAGGATCTCAGCCGACAGACGCTCCCCGAGCGTCTTCGCCATCTGCGATTCACCTCGGACCGCATGGGCATCACCGATGGCGTCGAGCGTTCTTCCCAATTGGCTGAGCAACATCGCCCAGGCAATCGGAGAGTCGTTCCCTAGTTCGGATTGCGCCACGATCGCCGCTATCCCCCGGAAGTCACGAACAGCCGCCCGGCTCGGCGGTGGATCCTCTGGTCGGCTCTGTGCCGATCGACCCAACGCCTCTGCAGCATCCGCCATCGGTCCGGGGCTGTCTCCCTCGAAGCGTCTCGACAAAGCGGAAAACACCCCGGCGGCTTCTCGTGCCGCCCCCCTCCACGCAGCGAGGTCGGACACCGGTACGGCAATCAGTCTTCCGACCGACCTCTCGATGCCCACTACCGCCCGTTGCCAGTCCTCCGGGTCACCAAGCACGGCTTCTCTGCCCAGCAAACCCGACCTGGTGGCGGCCCATTCGACGACCGCTGACTTCCGTTCCCCTCCTGACTGCTCCCAGAACTGTCGCAGGTTGGGCAACGTCAGGTCCTTTGCCAGCTTCCCGCCGCCGAACCAGATCGGCTTGTCACCATCCCCTATCCTGAGTGCCACCGAGTAGCCGACCACCGCCTCTTTCCCCCCGGGCTCGAAGCGGGGCCGCACGAGGGCCCCACTCCCTCGGAGCCGTCGGACAAACTCGGCCTCGCCCTTGGAGGCGACCGATGCCTCCCGCACCATGCGGGCCAGGGTGAGCCGTGGAGGCTCTGCCCGCTGCTCTCGTGCGGTCCGCTCCAGTTCGGCCCTGCTCAGCCCAGGCACTCCCCGGCCCTCTCGACCCTCGACGAGGGTCAAGCCATAGGCGTGCTCGATCTCGGCACACATTCGGGAGAGGGTCCGCTTGGACTGCCAGATGTCCACCCTGCTGCCATCAACCCGGACAAGCGACGCCGCTATGTGGATGTGTTGGTTGCCGGTGGAGCTTGTTCCGTGCCTCACGGCCACCCACGCGGCGGGCTCCAGTCCCTCACGCTCGAATCCGATGGCCTCCACGGCCTTGTGGGCGATTTCTGCCCACTGGTCGTCGGTCAGTTGGAGATCAGTGGAAGGGAGCGAGAGCGAGAGGTGCCAGATGTGCCCATTGGCGGGATTGGTTCGATAGGAGTCATTGGCGGCCTCGAGTGCTGTACCCAGGTCTGCGATCTCGGCCGCAGTCAGGGCCCGCCCCTCCTCCACTCCCATCACGATTCCTGACGTGATCACCCGCTGATCGGTGTGCTCGTTCGCCCGGCCCGGCCCGAAGAGGTAGCGGAGGAGAGCCCGGCCGCTTGCCCCTTGGGTGACTTTGGCGATCATCGCGGCCCCTCCGTAGTCCCGGCATCAATCGTTGGCACGTCCCCACCGGCCGCCATGCCGCGCATTGCAGCCGACTGCTCCACGGCCATGACCGCCCGGCCGAGATCGTCCAACAGGCGATCGAGATGGGCAGGGAGGGCATGGTTGGCGTTCGCCCATTTCGTCAGCTGGTTGAGATTGTTCGCCACACCCTTCAGGACGACCCGGGTGGCCCGTGCTTCGACCGCTGCCTGGCGAAGGGTCGCTGCGCTCTCGGCCGAACCAGACAGTGCGGCCTCGACGAGGAACCGTTGGCCGGAGAGGCCCGCCTTCGCGGCTAGGTCACGGATTTGCCGATCTTCCTCCTCGGTGAGGCGGACAAAGAGCACCCGGCTCCGCCCCCCGGGAGATCGCCTCATCCGAGCCGCGCTCCCGGTGATCACCCTCACGCCGTCGCCGGCTGTGTCGGTCACTGACCGCTTCATTTCCGCCAGCGCAGCGACCACGAGGAGACCTCGGGGACAGGTCCTGACCGGGGCCAACGGCAACGCCGCCACGATCCGCTTAGCGGATCGTCCATCTTGCTCCCGCTCTTCCGCAGCCCCGCGAACGAGTGCAGTCCGAGCGACGGGCAATTGGAGAGCGAGCCCTCCGGGCTTTCCGTTCTTCTGAAGTTTCCGACGATTCCCCTGCGTCGGGACGCGACGAACACTTCGGTGGAGCCGCTCAGCTGCGTCGAAGCATGGCGACAACGGACGCTGTGGCCAGGCCGTATGTCCTCTCCGAGCTGGGTGAGCACGAAGGCACAGCGTTCCGCGGCGCCCATCGCATTGCCGGCCGCCGTCCGGCGGCGGTCGGCGTGCCGGGCGATTGTTCGCACCGAAGGGGAAGGGGCACGGAGCGCGATTGAGGTGATTCGCCGTTTGTGAACCCCCCCTGGCGATTTTGTGAACCCTCCCACCTGCGCCGATGCCGTTTCCGGCACATCCGCCGGCAGGTTGAGGCGTCGAACTTGTGAACCCTGCCTCGAGTCTGTGATCGGGCCCGCCACAGAATTTGTGAACCCTCTGGGCTGGGCGTATGCCCGTTCTTGGCTCGCTCGCCCACCGCGGCGGACGATCGCGTCGCCGACGGCGCTCAATTCGGAAATCTTCGGTGATGAGGGGTTCTGTGAGGGGATCTGTGAACCCTCACGTTCATCGTGTCGGCCATGGACACCCCCACGACCCGACGGCTCCGACGTGAATGGCAGGTCCTCGGTACTGCTCCCCCGTCGCGCACCGCCTATCTGCGCCTGGCCGACAGTGAGCCGGCGATCGCCCGACTCGATGCCGACGACCTCGCCGGGTTGGTCGCCGCCCTGTCGCCTGCGGCAGGTCGCCTCACCCGTAACGAGGCGGCCACGGTGATCGCCGCCATGCTGGCGAGGGCCGGGACCGACGAGCTCGTCCCCCGGGCCATCGTCCAGGCACTCCTTCCCGGCGTCCTGGCGCTGGTGAAACGGTTCGACATCTCCGAAGGTCCGTGGCAGGACGTCGACGGCTTCCTTTCCGACGCCATCTCGTGCCTCTGGGAGCAGATCACCGTGTGGACCGGGACGGTGCGCCCCTACGCCGCCGGCGACCTGCTGTCTGCGACCCGAACCCGACTCCGGACCCTCCAGACGACTGAGCGGCGCCACCGCTCCCGGCGAGGCACGGCCCCCGAAGGCATGGACGTGTTCCGAGCAGGGGGCGATCGGTCCGGCGAGGAGCTGTTGGCCCATGCCCTCGCCGAGGCGACCGGTGACGGTTTGGCCGCGGCCGACGCCGCCGTGCTCTACGCCACGAGTGTGCTCGGCCTGACCATGGCCGAGTTGTCCGAGCTCGCCGGGGAGCCCGTCTCCCAGCTCCGGCGCCAACGGCGGTCCGCCATTACCCAGCTGGTGGCCTGACCCGCCGGCCAACTGTGGCCGGAACGTAGAAGAGGGGGACCCCGATGGGGTCCCCCTCCTTCGGTCTGGACTCACCCGATCAGACATCTTCGGCCGGGGCCTCGGGCTCGTCGGTGCCGGTGGCCTTGTCCAGGAACCGGAATTCGTAGGGGCCGGTGACGAGGTAGTGCTTGGAGTGCTGTCCCCCCTCGGCGTCGGTCCACTGGTCAAGGGCCAGGCGGGCGGTTGCCTCGAAGAGGCGGCCCTTCGTGCCGTACTCGGCGATGAACTCCGCCGTCTTCTCCCAGGACTCGAGGTCGACGAAGACCGCCTTGTCCCGACCCTGGTCGTTGAGGGCCACCCTGACTGTGGCGACCGCCTTGCCGGTCCCGGAGGTGAACCTCAGTTCCGGATCGGCAGTGAAGCGGCCGGTGATGGTCACAGTGTTCATCGTTGTTCCTTTCTTGTGGGTTGCTGGTGGAAATCGCAGGGTCCCGGGAGACGGCGATCGCCGGACCACTGGGCTGGGGCGAGCAGGGCACCAACGGACGACGACCGGGCCACTCGGAGAGAGCGGCCCGGTCGGGATGCTGATGGATCGCTCACCATAAGAACTGGGTCGCACAACGGCGCCCGGAAGGGAACGTCTGGGGAAATGTGGAGAAACGGGGGTTGTGGAGGGGTCGGGAGTCCCGACCCCTCCGGTCCGGTCAGGCGGACGCCGCCTCGTCGGCAGGCTCGTCGGCGGTCTCGTCGGCGATGGCTGCGCGCTGGACCTTGTGGATGTCCACGGTGGCGAACCGGAGGCTGGCACCGATCTCGTCGGCCACGATCTCGACCTTGGACCGCTTCTCCCCCTCGTCGCTCTCCCAGCTCCGTTGCTCCAGGCGACCGGCGACCACGACCCGTGCGCCCTTGGTCAGGCTGAGAGGGCCACGTTCTCGGCCAGGTCACGCCAGCAGACGACGTCGAAGAACGAGGCGGACTCCTCCCACTCCTTGGTGGTGCAGTCCTGCCACCTGCGGTGGACGGCCACCGACAGGGACGTGGTGGCCTGGCCGTCCCGGGTGTAGCGGATCTCCGGGTCCCTGGTCAGGTTGCCCACGATGGTGGTGGTTGTGATGGTCATGGCTGTTCTCCTTGTGATTGGTGACGGGTGGGGCGCTTCTCGCCCCGCCTGGTCCGTCATCAATCGCTGGAAGCCGATTGCCCACGCCGGAGCCAGCAGTCAAGGGGCGGCCGAAGGTCGAGCGAGGACATAAAGGCCGACCCTGGCGCCGGCGTGCCGGCGACTTCCGGGGTCGAGCCGTATTCCGGAGCGACGTTTGACGGCTGGCAACGGTGTGAAACCAACTGAAGGGTCGAACGGGTCCACCAACCGGAATGCCGCACCAGGTCCCTCACGCCGAGCGCCGAACGGCGTCGGCGTGGTTCCCCGCCGAATGCGGCACGGCGAGATCGGCGGTGGCCGCTTCGACCGCGACGCGCCCCGACACGTTTGTGAGGGGTTCACAAACTGAGTTGTGAGCCCCCTGAGCTGCCATGACGTCGACTTCGACGTCGCGGCGCCCCGTCAGCGTGGGTCCGGAGAGCCAGATCAGCTCCCGCGTTGCGAACCCCTCACAACAAGATTTGTGAGCCCCTTGAGCTGGGACTTCGTAATCATCCGGAGTCGGCGGGTCTCCGACCTGGCACTTTGGCCGCCGAACGGGATTTATCGAACTTTCTCCGGTTGTGAGCCATTTGATGAGGGGATCTGTGAGCCCCGACCGTCATCGTGGCCGACATGAACTCCTTCACGACCGACCAGTTCCATGCCGACCGACCGACCGTCAGGGATGCCCCCGGGTCGATTGTCGGATTCGAGAGCCCACCGGCACACGAGCCCCCGATCGCCGTCCTCGGCGCTGACGACGATCCTCTGCCTCTCTCCTCCCGCGCCCAGCGGACGCAGCGGGTCCCACGTCGCGAGGACGACGGAATCGGAGCGCTGCGTCCGGGTCCGCACTTGAGACCTTGGAAGCCCAGCGGGCAGTCGGATCCGTACGCGACGATCGGACCGGCAACGTCAACCCCGACCGACAGGGGTGCCGCATGAACGCCGCCCTATTCGTCCGCGCTACCGGAGGAATCGACCTGCCCCTGGTGTGCTCACCATCGCAGGTGGCTCCCCTGCTCGGGCGTTCGGACCATGCCATCCGTGACGACTGCATGGCAGGCGTCATCCCGACACTGCCCCGAGCAGGCGGCTCGGGAGCGCACCACCGGATCGCCACGGCCCGACTGCTCGACCAGATCGGGATTCCCTACGAGATCGTCGCCTCCGAGACGGTGGCGTCCTGCGTGTGAGTGGCAACGAACTCAGCCAGCCCGACTTGCCCGCCCCGTTTGTCGACCTCCACAGCACAAACCAAGACAAGGAGCTTGCCGGCGAATCACGGCAGCGTGCGGCCCAACTCGGCTCGGCTCGACGGACGAGGTCTTCCTTGCCTTGCCACGGCCGACCGACCGACCTCGATTCGGTCAACCGTCACTGAAGCGCACCAAAGACGCGAGGTCGGCCGGGATCGCGTGTTCGCCTCTGTCAGATAATCGTGTAGTATTTCTGACATGCGTACGTCGACCATCGCTGCGATCCGAAAGGAGTTCGAGCAGGCCGGACCCGGGGCCCTGATCCCGACGTCCCGGCTGCTTCGCCATGGCACGAGGGCTGCCGTGGATCAGGCACTCAGCCGGCTCGGGCGAGCTGGGGAGATCACACGCGCCGCTCGTGGCCTCTACTACCGGCCGAAGACCAGCCGCCTCGCCGGCTCAGTCCCTCCCGAGCCCCAGGCCCTGGCCGAGGCCCTGGCCGAGAGCCGGGGCGAGTCGATCGCCGCACATGGCGCCGAAGCCGCTCGCCGGCTCGGCCTGAGCACCCAGGCCCCGTTGTCCCCGGTGTTCCTCACCTCTGGCCGCAGCCGGACCGTCCAGTCGGGTCAGCTCAAAGTGCAGCTCCGCCACGCTGCCCCCAAAGAGCTGGTGCTGGCGGGCACACCGGCCGGCGAGGCCCTGCGTGCGCTGCGTTACCTCGGGCCCAATCAGGTGACCCCCGCGGTCATCGCTCAAGTGCGGGGCGCGCTGCCGGTCGCGGAGTTCAAGACGCTGCGTGAGGAGACCAACGCGATGCCGGCCTGGCTGAGCGACGAGTTCTACCGTTACGAGCACCCTCAGTCCGGATCTTCGGAGCGCCAGGTGGTCAGAGAGCCGGCGGATGCCTGATCAGTTCTTGCTCGCGGAGCCCGACGAGCGCCGCGCCGTGTACGCCGTGGCTGCCGCCGGCACCGGTCTACCGCCCAAAATCATCGAGAAGGACGTCTGGCTTTGCTGGACCCTCGACGTGCTCTTCAGCCAGGACGGCCGTCCGGAAATGGCCTTCAAGGGCGGTACCTCGCTCTCGAAGGTCTACGGGGTCATCGACCGGTTCTCCGAAGACATCGACATCACGATCGCGCTCGATCCTGACGCGAACGCCGGGCTCCCCGCATCGAGGAGTGCAGCAAAGAGGATCCGGGAACAGCTCGGCGCCCAGCTGAAGAGCTACCTCGAAGAGGTGGTGGTGCCACTCGTCAGTTCTGCCCTCGTTCCGTACGTCAACGACCCGAGCGAATTCGTCACCATGCTCGACGACGAGACCGTCGTCCTCGACTACCCGAGCTGCTTTGACAAGGAAGGCGGCTATCTCGCCGAGCGGGTCAAGATCGAGTTCGGGGCCCGCAACCGTGTGGTTCCGAGCGAGTCCCACGTGATCACTCCGTACGTGACCGACTTCCTCAGTGCCGAGGAAGTGGAGCTCCCCCATGCCACCGTCGACGTGCTCTCGGCTGCACGGACCTTCTGGGAGAAGGCGACCCTGGCCCATGATGAGTGCAACCGTGGGCAGTGGGACCGGGGAGCCGATCGGATCTCCCGTCACTGGTACGACCTGGCCCGGCTATCCGAGCACGAGGTCGGGGAGGCTGCGCTCAGGGACCGCGGACTCCTCGCTGACGTTGTGGCCGTGAAGAACGTCCATTTCGCTAGGAGCACTTCGCACTACGAAGACTGCACGACCGGCAGGATCCGTCTGGTTCCCGACCAGATCGGACTCGATGCGCTGCGGGCCGACTATGCCGAGATGGCGAGCGCGGGGATGTTCCGGGCTGAGCCACCGGATTTCGATTGGGTGATGGACCGCGTGGGCGTACTCGAGGCCACGATCAACAACGGTGCTCCGGGGAACGACAGTGCGCCAACGGGGCCCACCTCTGGGTCCAACGGCTCGGAGTGACATTCCAGGGCGGCCTCGGACTTGGGGACTCGCAGACCGTTGTGCTTGACGAGCAGCCACTGGCAGGCCAAACGTTCCGCGGTCGCAATCTGCGCCCTTGCAGCGTTATTCCTGTTCAAGATGCATGGAAGGGGCGGAAGCGAGCCCCGGCGATGGTCGGCACTTCGGATCTGAGCGGGGTGTGGTCCCGCCCTCGGCCGTGGTCGAGGTAGTTGCCGCCCACGAACGGCACATGCGGGCGTGCGCGAGCGGGCTTGAAGGCGCGCGTTCTGGGACAGTCCGCTGTCATTGACAGGGGTGCCGAACGCCGGTTCGGCGTGCGCAATGAGCTGGCAGCGTCGCACGGTGGGCCGTCATTCTGCGTCGCAGGTGGTGGATCAGCCGGCGAGGACGATCGTTTCGGTCATTCGGAGGTGATCGTCACTCTGGCCAGGAGAAGGCGCCGGAGCTCAGCTGGAGTCCTGACGACGGCAGCAGCTCCGGCGGCCTCGAGCTCTTCGGCGCTCCCGTAGCCCCAAAGGACACCGATGCATTCCATGCCGTTTGTCGTCGAAGTTACGTCGCCGACCGGACAGACAGCTCTACGCGAATCCCCGTCCAGATGTGGCGTCCTGCCGCTGTGGTCCCACAGAACACTGTGGTGACACGCGGGATGACGAGGCGATGACGTGGGATAATCGCACGGCAATGGCGCCTGTGAACACACGACCGAGACAGCGGATCGCTCCCGGTGTCGGCTGACGCCGCTCGCCGAGCGGCGCGACTTCGCGCACAGAGAGATGCCGAACTTGCGATGGCGGAACTTCCCCCGCAAGGCAGCGGTAAGATAACCATCCCGGATGATGTCAGATATGAGCCACCGCGCCGCGAAAACCCGGACCGCTTTGTCTTTCCCATATCGCGCCGGCATGACTTCGTCCATGACAAGTTAGACAGACTCATCAATCGCTCCTTCTTCTCGGGAGAATCCGTCGCATCGTTCCCCGGGGAGGTCACGACGGAACTCCTTTCGATCAGAGCGGAGCTTGAAGAGGTTGGACCACTGAATTTCAGCGGCCAAGAAGGGACCGAGGAGCTTGCTGAGCTCTATTGGCGCCTGAAGAGCAACGCCTCAGACGTCGTGGGTCGACGGTCACCGGCTGAATGGGTGACGATTACGCGGCGTACCCGCCGTACACCGCTCGACCACACGACGTTGGCGCCGCGATGGTTTCTTGAACTCTTGACGCGCGAGTCAACTTGCTCTGTGGACTACGCGCAGCTGGAGGCGATGCCTTCCGACCCCGACGACCGCGTACTTGAGGATCTGCATCATCTGATCATGATTGGTACTGCAATGTGGCAAGTCGGGCGTTGCTACCGTTCGGTGGCGAAGGGAATGATCCTAAGCCACCTTCTCGGACCGACATTCGTCGGTGTCGGCGTTGCCCTCGATCGCCGCATTACAGAAGCGCTTCTCCTTTACGACAGCAGAGGCTTTGCCGGATTTGGAACGGATACCGAGCGCCAGGGAAGTGGTCGCCAACTAGAAGCAACAATTGATGAATTGCATACCCCTGATGCCGTTATACCCGGCTGGTTGAATCGCTTGGACGCCCACATTTACCGAGGGCCCCGTCGGTTTTTCGATCTCACGACGTGCGAACCCGGGCTGTTGTCGCGCTCCGGTGTTTTCAACCCCACATCACTAAGCACGCCACCGTCGTTATCGGCGCTTGGGGCAGCCGCCACTCTGTGGACGGCCATGCGCACCATCCAAGGTGGAAAGAAACGGCGGATAGCTCCCCGCGGATCATGGCTCAGCTGGGGCTACTTGGACCTTCCGATTGGCGATATCGAGGCGGGGCTTGCCCGTTGGGAACGAGTCGCGTCGCAGTATGTCTCCACCTGGGAACCCGATGTGGTCATGAATGAGATCACTAGCACCCCGATTGAGTTCTCGAATTGGGTTACACCTGAACCCGCTATCGTCTTACCCGCAGGGGGGATCGCTCGCGTCGACTTGATCTATGCCACGCGGGTTCTCTCTTATGCGGTTCCAAGGCAGGCGGATGGTCCCGATGCGAATGTCTGGGCCGAGCGGTTTGAACATGACGTCCAAGCTGTAATCGACGCGAGCCCATGGCGTCCTCCAGAGTCACTCCGCCATCTTGTCGGCAAGCCGATCAAGGACCGAGGCAGGACCATTACAGACATAGACGGGATTGCATGCAAGGACCGAGTAGTTGTCCTAGTGGACGCGAAGGCTTGGACAACGTCTGCCGAACTTGAATACGGAGACTTCCGTGCCGTGAGGAATCACCGGCAAGCTGTCGAACAGGCGGAGGCGAGCTGGCGCAAGAAGGTCGCAACGATCAGGGCAAAGCCATCGTTATTGAAGGTGACACTCCCACCGAGCGTCGACATTCGTGGAATAGTTGTGTGTCCCGACGTTCCCTACGTTCTCCCAGGACCTTGCACGCAGGTGATCTTCTCGTCAATGCGTTCTGTGGGCACGCTTAGAGAACTTGAAATCGCGGTACATCAGGCGACGGCCTAGGCAGCGGCATCCCTGGGAGGAGATGGAGGAAACCCGGGACTAATCGTGCGGAACTATACGGGGTCCGACAACGGCCCCCCTTCGTCCCGCACCCGCTCGATTCGGCGATCTCGTGCCTCTTGCCCAGCACAGAACACCACGCCAGAAGGACGATCTGCGCCATCGTGGCGTAGCGCAGAACGGCACCTACGCGTGTGGTCGCGTTCCGCAAGCATGCTCGGCGTCAGGCGATACACGGCACATAGTGAACCGGCGATCAGTCACGGCCACGACACCGAAGACCCAACAGTGAGACGGTCTTCTGAGCGAACCTATTGGTATGGATCTCTGGCGACGAAGATTCCGACCTCCTTGGCTATATCGAACGACCCACCACCCTTTTCGAAACGTCGGCGGACTGCGACATGAAGGCTCCGGAGTTGTTGCTCCGAGGCATCCTCGGCTGGGGGAGTCGATGTCATGAAGGCGATGACAGCGTCAGGATTCGTGCAGTGCAAGTGATCCTCGTAGGCGCGCCACTCGACGCTGGAGAATCCCTGCTGGATAATCGGAAGCCCCGTTATCGCGCCGAACACCGCGGCAGTGCGATTGACGGGCTCTTCCTCGAAGACTTCGGAGCGAATCTCCCACAGCTCCCGCAGATGCTCTGGGCCGACAGTCGCTGCGATGAGAACGCCATCAGGTCGCAGAGTTCGAGCGAACTCGCTGACCGCCAATCCGGGCTGAGGAACGTGATACAGCATGTGGTTGGCGACAACCACGTCGAACACACGGTTGCAAAAGGGCAGTAGCTGAGCATCGGCCTCGCTTCCCGCTGTCATCTCAAAAAGTCCGGATACTCGGTCAAGGGCGGCATCCACCATGCCTGCAGAAAGGTCGGTGAGCATGAGCCGTAGGCCGCTCGGAAGTTGGGAGGCGGCCTCGCTCCACAGCCAACCGGGGCCGCAACCAACCTCCAGAATGACTCCATCGGAAGGCCATTCGATCTGGCCAGCCATCCAAGGAAACCAGCGCACGTCGGCGGTCCCGTACTTGGCGTGGAGGTCAGCCCTGGCCGTCAACCTGGAAGGGTCTCGGTATTGAGCATCGCGTAGGTAGCGCTGATCTCCGCCAGTGAACTTGTCCTTCGTCACGCCAATCGATCGTAGGTGTCAATGTTGGCGGCCACCGGCCACCGGGTATTCCCGAGGATTCACAGCGCGTCACAGCGCTTGGCTGCCGGTGCTGTCCGTGACGCCGATCGCACCGGAGTCGGCGATGGAGTGGACCCGCTCGGGCGCCGAACTACGCGCCAGAACGACGGCTGGCGCCATCGCGGCCGCTGCGCAGAACGGCACGTCGGTTGCGTTCGTGCGATCGACTCGCGGCATCGAACCTGACGTTCGGAAATCGGACTCGACAATCCAGAGCCGTCGATCTGGCGTGCTCGGGGGCCAATTGCAATATGCGGCCCGACCGCTCAGATGGAGCGATCTGGACCGCTTGCTGAAGCAAGCGGGCGCCCCAGGACCGTGCCAGATATCGATCCCCAAGCCGGCGTTCGGAGTCATCGTCGATCACGTATGACGGAATCGAGATGCCTACCATCCTCGGGTGGATTGATGGCCCAGCCCACGCCTGAGGGCGTGGGTCGTCGAGAATTCCTCCGGGTGTGTCACACAAAAGGTGGATCGGCGGCATCTTATGGGTGTGGACATTGCTGACAGCGAGTTGTATCGAAAACACGCTGACGACCTGACACGCTTCGCTACGGGACTCGTTGGTCCGCAGAATGCCGCCGACGTCGTTTCAGAAGCGGTCCTGAGTTGCCTCAGCTCCAGGAGCTGGCCGTCCGTCACACAAAAGCGCTCGTATTTGTACCGAAGCGTCTACAACAAGGCGGCCGAGTTCCATCGTTCGGCTCGGCGCCGCCGCGTGCGTGAGGAAGTTGCTGCACAGCCGGAGAGCATTGATCCGCCTGATGTGAGGCCAGAGGTGCTCGCCGCCGTGATGAGGCTCAGCATTCAACAGCGGGCAGTCATCGTCCTCACCTACTGGGATGACCTCAATCCTGCTGCCATCGCCAAACTCCTCGACATCAGTGACGGATCGGTGAGACGTCACCTCGCTCGCGGAAAGTCTCGCCTGAAGGAGGCCCTCAATGCCCTTGACTGACGAAGTCGACGAACAGATCCGATCGGTGATCTCTGAGCTGATGAATGCGGCGCCACCGTCCCCATCTCTGTCGGAATTGGAAGGGCGAGACTGGGAACACGAAAGTGCGCAAACGAAACGAACTCGCCGGGTCCGGCACGTCCCACGTCTTGCCGCGCTTGGTGGAACCGTTGCCGTTGGGCTTGCTGCCCTTCTGATTGTGGTCTTCATGCCTTCAGCCGGACAACACGAGCCAGTCGCCGCGGCCGCACAACTGCAGCAGATCGCGTCGAATGCCGCCAGCCAGGCGGCCCCTCAGCTCACCAAGGGCCAGTGGCTTTCGACCGAACAGCAAGTGTCGCTCAGCGGCCAAGTCAACCAGATCGGGGCGACCCCCACTCCTGGAGCGGAAGCCACGGTTGCGGCAACGGTCAGGCTCTGGTCTGACGCGTATGGGAATGACTGCATCTCGGCCACCACAGGGCCGGCTACGTTCGCCACTCCCGCCAACCAAACGGCGTGGCACGCTGCTGGCATGGTGATCGCTCCGACAGTGCAGCCCGTCACGAGCTGCACCAGCAGCGCAGATGGTGGCTCAGCACCAATCGGCTTCGGCGGTGCAACGGGCACCATTGATGCGTCGGCTCTTCCCACTGATCCGGTAGGGCTGGCACGTGAGTTGGTGACGGGCACGACACCAATTCCGGCGTTGAATCAGATGACCTCGGACGGAGCTCAGGCCTCGGGCTTTGAGCGAGCAGTAGTTCTCCTCATCGGGCCTGTCGCCGGGGGTGGTCCGGCACTTGACTCAGCCCTCTATGGCGCACTGGCTTTGATGCCAGGGATTCAGGGCCTCGGCACGATATCCACCCACACGGGTGCCACCGGGGTCGGCTTCAGCGGCACATCCCCAACGGGCACCAGCGTCATCATCGTCGATCCGTCTACAGGATCACTCCTCGAGGCTCGAGACGTACCCGCACCGTCTGCCTACATGGGCATCGGGGCGGCGTACCTGGCTTCACCGCCGACGCCGAGTCTGGACACCGAGGGTGGTGTGGCTGGCATTTCTATTCGCTGGATTGACCCCACCGGCACGAGCACAGTTGTGCCGTCCAGCGCCCTTCCAGGGGATCTCTCGGTTCCTCAGCAAGTCACGTTGTCCGGGAAGATCACGGCCACCGCAAAGCTCGCCGTGCCCTACTCCCAGCTGGAGGCGCTGCAGACTCAGTTAGCGAAGGAGTACGGGCTAGCCAATACGTCCGGCTATTCGGCACCCTCATCAGTCCAGGACACCACGAGGTCCGTCCCGGTGACGTTGCCTGGAGGTGCGATTGCCAACGTCGGCGCGGTGCTGGACTGGACGTTCGTCGGTTCGACGTCTCAGGTCAGTGAGTATGCGATGGCGCTGAGGAGCTCTGGACTTTTCACTTCGGTTGTCGTGACCGACATGCATGGTTCCTCGTAGGTCCAGGGGTTCGGTTCCAGGACGGGGATTGTCACTTCGGGAAACCCGTCGAGACGGGAGGAAATTGGGATCGATTGAGGGTGATCCGGTGGCCCACTCGTGTTGTTCCGGGCGCAGGAAACTCTCGCAAGCAGCAAGGTTGCCGGATGGGCTTCCCCGGCGCACATAACGTTCGCCGGAGACCGCAGGGACTGGGGGTGGCGAGGGATGTCACACCCCGAATCGGCGTACTGCGCCGTCGAGGCGGTACAGAACGCAGCGCCATAACGACGGGCGTCGCCTCCCTAGCCGCATCGCAGAACGGCACGTCGGATGTGCTCGCGGAGCGCAAGCACGCCCGGCGCCTGGCAGGTTTGGCTACGCCGCAAACCGGTGTTCGGGGGCAGGGTCGCAAGATTCGGGCTTGAGTCCCACATTGCTCGAAGAGAGCAAACGGACTGCGCACGCCTAGTGCCGTCGAGGACCA
>JADGOF010000292.1 GCA_017883105.1 Acidimicrobiales bacterium | reverse complement strand
TGGATGCGGGACATGTCCTCCAGCCCGATGGGGATCCGCTTGGCCCCTTTTCCGCCGGCGTGGGGTCCGGTGCCGGTGGTGGCGGCCCCTGCGGTCAGCACGATCACCAGGAGGGCGAGCAGGGCCCGGGTCAGCCACAGGGCACCCCGGGTCACCGCCAGATTGCCGCGGCCCGGCCCATGCCCGGCCGTCAGGGCGAGGACCACCGTCACCGCCAACAGGGCCATCCCCAGCATGAAGTGGATCATGACCACGTAGGCGTTGAGATTGGTATAGACGACGAAGGCCCCGAGCACCGCCTCGCCGATGACACCGAGGATGAGGCCGCCGGACAGCCAGCGCAGGTCACGGCGGCCGGGCCTGCGCAGAAATGAGGCGATGCAGGTGGCGATGCAGCCCACCACCAGCACGAACACCACCACCCGGTTGCCGAATTCGACCAGCGGGTGGAGTCGGAGCGCCGGGGTCAGGTGGTGCTGGGAGCAGGTGGGCCAGTCCGGGCAGCCGAGACCCGAGTCGGAGAGCCGCACCGCGGCCCCGGTGGCCACGTTGAGCACCAAGGCGGCCAGCGTGAAGCGGCAGAGCAGGAGGAACGGGCGAGGGCCGATACGCAGGGAGGACACCGTTTTCGTATGGTACTGGCCTGGTCGGACCCGGTGGAGATCAGGGGAATGTTTCGCGTCTGTGACGCTGTTGCCGGTTCGCGTTATTGTTCCGGCAATGGCAATCCCTGCGGTGGCTCTGCCGAGCCAGCTATCCCTCGCCGCCCGCATGGGTGCCTACGTGGCTCTCACCAAGCCCCGCATCATCGAACTGCTGCTGATCACCACCCTACCCACGATGATCGTGGCCCAGCGGGGGCTGCCCCCGGTGTGGCTGATGGTGGCCACCCTGCTCGGCGGGACGCTGGCCGCCGGCGGGGCCAACGCCATCAACATGTACGTGGACCGGGACATCGACAGTCTGATGCACCGGACCCGGAAGCGGCCGCTGGTCACCGGGGCGGTCACCCCGCGCAACGCGCTGGCCTTCGCCATCACCCTCGAGGTGGTGGCCTTCGTCGAGCTGTGGGCGTGGGTCAACCTGCTCTCCGCCGTGTTGGCCGTCTCGGCCACCCTCTTCTACGTGTTCGTGTACACACTGTGGCTCAAGCGGACAAGCAGCCAGAACATCGTGATCGGCGGCGCGGCCGGGGCCGTCCCCGTGCTGGTCGGGTGGGCCGCGGTGACCGACAGCCTGGCGTGGACGCCGGTGGTCATGTTCGCCATCATCTTCGTGTGGACGCCGCCCCACTTCTGGGCGCTGGCCGTCAAGTACAAGGACGACTACCAAGCGGCCAATGTGCCCATGCTGCCGGCGGTGGCCACCTTCAAGCGGACGGCCCAGGAGATTCTGGTCTACAGCGTGGTCCTGGTGGCCGTCACCCTGCTGCTGGCCTACGTCGCGTCGCTCGGGGCCATCTACGTGGTCGCCGCTTCGGTGCTGGGCATGGTCTTCATCGGCCTGGCTGCCCGCCTGTGGAGGCAGGCCACGCCCAAGGCGGCAATGCAGCTCTTCAGCTACTCGATCACCTATCTCACCCTCCTGTTCGTCTGCATGGCGGTCGACATCTTCACCAAGCTTTGATCGAAGCCCCCGACGCCGGACACGTTGGAGTACAAGCGCCGCCGCCCTCCGACGTTCCGGCGCCGGCGCCCGATCCCGCCCCCGGCAAGCCGCGACGCCTGCGATCCCTGATCATCGGTGTGATCATCGCCGGCGCCCTGGCCGCCTTCCTCTTCTTGGGTCTCGGCTCGAGCTCAGGCTCCGGTCCGGTGGTGGGTGTGGGCAGTGCGGCCCCGACCTTCTCCGTCGCCTCCCTGATCGGGGGGACCCCGGTCGATCTGAACGCACTGGGCCCCGACAGACACCGGCCGGTGGTCCTCAACTTCTTCGCCAGTTGGTGCGGGCCCTGTCAGGAGGAGACTCCCCTTCTGGCCAACATGGCCAAAGCCGAACGGGCCAAAGGCTCGACCGTCCAGTTCGTCGGGGTCGATGTCGCCGACAAGCCCGTCGACGCCCTCCCCTTCGTCAGCAAGTCCGGGGTCATCTATCCGGTCGGCGTGGACGCCGACTTCAAGGTCTCCTCGGGCCTCTATGGGGTGAACGGGATGCCCAGTACCTTCTTCATCGATGCGACGGGTCGCGTGATCGGCCAGCACTTCGGACCGCTCAACCAGACCCAACTCGACCAGTACTTGCACCAACTGGCCGGGGCCAAGGGATGAGGGCTCCTGTCGGACCGCGGCCTGGTGATGCAACGCCCGGGCCGGTCACTCCCACTTGAAGGTCAGGCCGGCCACCAGGGGCGCGGCCACTGCCCACACCACCAGCACGATCCAGTCGCGTGAGGACACCGGGGTGCCGTGGCCGAAGGTTCCGTGGAGGGCGTCGGCCAGCGCCGAAGCGGGGAGCACCTTCGAGATGTCCGCCAACCAGCCCGGAAGCTTGGCCAGCGGGATGAGCATGCCCCCGAGCAGCAGAAGCACGACGAAGAGCGCGTTGACCACGGCCAGGTTAACCAACGGCTTGAGCGTTCCGGCCAACAGCAGGCCGATGCCGCCGAAGGCCATGGTCCCGAGGACCATGGCCAGGATGGCCGCGCCGACCAGGGCAGTGGCGCCTCCCGGCCCGCCCGGGTTCCACCCCAGCGCGTAACCCACCACCACCAGCACGACGGCCTGGATCAGCTCCACCGCGATGATGGCGATGATCTTGGCGGCCAGCAGCCGGGGCCTCCCGAGGGGGGTGGCGCCCAGCCGTTTGAGGACGCCGTAGCCGCGCTCGAACCCGGTGCCGATGCCCAGGGCGGTCATCGCCGTCGACATGACGGCCAGGGCCAGGATGCCCGGCACGAGGAAGTCGACCGGGTGCTTGGTGCCGGTCGGCAGTACATGGACGGCGGAGAAGAACAACAGGAACACCACCGGGATGCCCAGGGTCAGGAAGACGGTTTCCCCGTTGGTGAAGATCATGGTCACCTCCGCCCGCAGTTGGGCGATGAGCGGGCGCATCAGCGGGTCCGCGGCGCGCGCCGCGACCGTTGCCCGCTGTTCGGCCCGACCAGAGCCGGTTGGGTGTCCCCCCGCGAGCCGGTGATGGCCAGGTAGGCCTCCTCGAGGGACTGACCCGTGCGCAGATCACCGAGGGAGAGGTTTCGTTCGGCCAGCCAACCGGCCAGGGCGGCCACCACCGCGGGCGTGGCCGTGCCCGGGGGGAGGGCCATGCGGTAGGACCCGGAGCGCTCCTCGTCGACGGTGGCGCCGGACCCGATGGCAACGGCCAGGACGGCCACGTCGATGCCCGGATCGGTGGAGAAGCGGATCGAACCGTCGGCGGTGCCCGAGGCCAGGGCGGCCGGCGTGCCCTCGGCCAGCACCCGGCCGTGGTCGATGATGACCACCTGGTCGGCCAGCCGCTCGGCCTCGGCCAGCTCGTGGGTGGTGAGGATCACGCAGATGCCGCGGTCGCGCATGGCGGCGATGATGTTGCGCACGGCGATGCGCCCTTCGGGGTCCACCCCGGCGGTGGGCTCGTCGAGGAAGAGCACATCGGGCTTGCCCACCAGGGCCAGGGCCAGCGACAGCCGTTGCTGTTCTCCGCCCGACAACCGTCGCCACGGGGTACGACGGACGGCGGAGAGCCCGACCAGGTCGATCAGTTCGTCGGGGTCCTCGGCATCGTCGTAGTAGCGGGCGAAGAGGTTGAGGACCTGGGCGGAGCCGAGCATCGGGTAGACGCCGCCTTTTTGGAGCATCACCCCGATGCGGGGGACGAGTTCGGCATGGTCGCGTCGCGGATCGAGACCGAGGACCCGCACCGACCCTCCCGCCACCGGGCGGTATCCCTCGAGGGCTTCGACGGTGCTGGTCTTTCCCGCACCGTTCGGGCCGAGCAGGGCCACCACCTCGCCGGAGTGGCCGGCGAACGACAGGCGGTCGACGGCCAGGGTGTCCCCGTAGCGGATCACCACTT
>JADGOF010000291.1 GCA_017883105.1 Acidimicrobiales bacterium | reverse complement strand
GGTGTCGTCCGCCTTGCCCTGCGAACACAGGTCCCCGTAGTTCCCGCAGTCTCCGTTGGCACCCATGAGACGCTCGTCGTACTTGCGCGAGGTGAGCGAGTGGCGAAGTGGCTCGGCCTCGACCGGATGTTCCGCATCAACGTGATGCCTCTGGTGCTCGGACCGCCCTTTGGTGTCGTTCCGGGGGGGATCCCCACCTGGCCACTTCCTGCGAAGATCACGGTGGAACTGTGCGAACCGATCGACTGGCCATCTCGGTACGGTCCGGAGGCGGCTGAGGACGAAGTCGTTGTGCGTGCTTGCTATGAGGAGCTGACGACCACGATACAGGCGGTACTCGACAGGCTCGTCAGCGCACGCTTTCCCATTCTCGGATAGCAAGCGGGAATCCCGGGCCCCTTTGCGTATCCCCGAGGTGCACGGGGACACCCTCGAAGCCCCCCGCTCTCATTGCTCCGGGGCCCCTCGTCCCTGCGTCCGGACTGCCCGCTAATCCACGTTCCGGTGATCGGCTCCGACTGCCATGACGGCGAGGACTGCCGGAACGTCTCCGGTGTTCGACCAGCGATGCCGAGTGCCGTTCTGGATGTAGGTATCGCCGACGTTGAGGGTGACCTTCACCTCTTCGTCGAGTTCGAGGGTGGCCTGCCCCGAGAGCACCACGCCCAAGTCGATGGTGGCAGAGGTGTGCATTCCAGGATCGTCGGCTTCGAGGTACTCCGCCAGTCCTGGCAACTTCTGGTCGAACTCGGCGAGGGCGCTATCGAGGTCGAGATCTGCCGGGACCCCGGCGCCCCCGTCGGGCGGGATGGTGAAGAACGTGAAGCGAAAGCCACCGACCGGTGGGAAGTAGCGCTCGGCGATGGGCCTCGACCCATCGTCGGGGAATGTCACCGTGGCGTCTGCACCCCAGAGTTCATGGAACTCGGTCCCAGGGAGGAGAGCCAAAGTCACGGGAGCCACCACGTCGTCACTGACGATGACTGCCTTGCCCCCGGAGTCATGCCCGGTCACGACCCTTCGTGCGTCCATCAGACCTCCCTGGCCACCGCCGACGCACTCATCTTCGACGAAGTGTCTGCAACTCGCCGCATGGAGACGTCCTTCAGAAGATAGATGCCAATCCCACGGGCCGCACCCTGGAGCCTGGGAGGAGAATCGAACTCCTGACCTACGCATTACGAGAGCGTGTCCAGGCGTGCCAGCTCTCATCTCGCTTCACCTTGCGGCCCTTCTACCTGCACGTTCCTACCCACTGGACACCACCATACGCGGAGTTTCACTTTGCAGAGTTGGGCCAGAGTTGGGGAGAGGATGACGATGATTCGAGCATCTCTCCTCGGGGGCCAAGTCATGCCCCACCCAACCTGATCAGGGACACCTGGACCGGCTCGGTGTCGGCACATCCCGGTCGGGTCGACAAGACGGGAGACTGCCGCACGGCGGACGCAGCCGCGACGGGAGGGGCCGTCAGGACCGCTGGGCTGACGGCCGAGCGTGGACCGTGTCGTGGATGAGCATGAACCGCATCGACCAGTACCCAGGTCGTGGCTCGGGAAGCTCGTGCCGGGACCAGGAGAACCCCGCCAACGTGACGGCGGCGGCGGCGAGCCAGATGATCACCCCGACGCCCAGGACCCACGGCGTGGATCCCAACGACATCACGATGAGGCCCGCGATGGCGACGGCCAGCCCGACGTACCCCAATCGGAGGGCCCAGACAGCCACCCTCCAGTGTCCGTTGCATTGCAGCTCCGGTGGCTCGTCCATGCCAGAGATTGTTCCACCGTTGCGCGACCAGAGTCATTGGTCCTCCTGGTCGGTCCGTGGGTGACCGATTGATGGGGCGGACCATCCGGGAATGCCGGATACCGCATGGGAACGGGCGTCCCCGTCGTGACGCAGTGGGTCACTCACCCGGCCATAGGGGACACCCTCAGTCTGCTCCTCGGCGCTCAAGCTCGTGGTGGAGCCAGCCGTTCTCCCAGAAGCTGACGTCGCCGCCGTGGCCGAGGAGGTACCGGTGGGCGGCTACGAGCACGTCCTGGACCCGCGGGTCATCGGGCGACTGTGCCTCCACGGCTTCGGCCACCCGGATGGCCACAACGGCATCGCCGCGCTCCAGCGCTGCTTCGGCGCGCTCGACAGCGTGGTCGACGCCGGCTGCTGCCACGAGCTCGGCGAGCGCTGCTCCCGACGAGTCGGGGTACATCTCGGTAGAGGACCGCAGCTGAAACCAGCCGACGTACGTCTCCCACAGCGTCCGCACGGCCCACGCCAGCTTGCCGTACCCCTGGCCGACACGCAGATGGGCAGGCAGTTCGATCTCGCGCATTAGTGTCCACACGTCGGTCCCGGCGTTGAACCCCTCGAGTGCTTGACGGTGGACGTAGTCGACCGCACCGAGGAGTCGCTCGAGCGACGCGTCGATGAGCTCGGCACCGACGATCGGGTCGTGATGCCCGGTGACCAGCATCTCGGGCTGCATCTCGCGGAGGCGCCGCACCGTCGCGAGGTAGGCCTCTGCGGACCGGTACTTGTCCCCCCGGAGGGTGTTCAGGTTCGGGAAGTGAGGGAAGAGGGGTCCCAGCAGGTTGCTGATTAGTGCGGTGCGGTGCTCGGGAAGCCACACGATGCAGCTGTCGATCGTCTCCCCGACGGACGCGACGAGCTCCATGCGGAGGCCGTCGACGGTCAGGCCGAGACGGTCGTGGAACGTGATGTCCGGCGTGGGGGTGTCCTGACGCATCGGAACGCCGGGGTTCTCCTTGGCGATGCGGATGGCGTCGGTCCCCAGCATGTCGAACCAGATGCCCGCCGTGCGCATCCGCAGTGCCTGGATGCGGGCGTCGTCGGCCTGGCACGCGAGGTTGTTCTCCTGGGCGATGTAGGTGGTTCCCCGCTCGCGGAAGAGGCCAACGCCCCCGACGTGGTCGACGTGGGCCTGGGTGGTGATGATGTGATGGGTCGGTCCCTCCCGTACGGCGTCGAATACCTGCTTGTGGTGGGGGGCCTCGAAACCCAGGCCCGTGTTGACAATGACCCGGCCGCTGTCGGTCAGCAGGAGGTACGACGCGGTCGTGCCACTCGACCGGTAGATGGTGTCGGAGATCCGGTGCGCCGGGTCCTCGTAGCTGGGCGTCAGCAGTTGCCTGCCGGGGCGCTCGTCGATCAGGCGGTCGACCTGGTCCTGGATGGTCATGTGACCTCGATTCTGGTGTCGAAGCGGTCGAAGTAGAAGTCGAACGGGGCTCGGACCTCGTCGGGGGTGACGGAGAAGTCACGGCGCAGGTCGTAGACGACCCGGCCCTCCTTGCCCCGTGGGTGGGCATCCCGATGGGCGTCGATCTGTCGCCGGGCCCCCGCCGTGAACTCCAGACCGGCCACGTCGTAGATGTGCTGCAGGGTCCCCATCTCGTCGGCCATATAGCGGTCGAAGTACACGTCGACGGTGCGATCGGCGGGGAGGAGGTGGCGGTCCCGCACCGACGACTCCAGCAGCCGGCGGATGCGGTCGGTCCAGTACTCGACGTACCACTCCGGCACGGTGTGCCGGTAGGCCATGCGGGCCGAGTACGCCATCATCGTCGCCGTGGACTGCACCACCGCCACCGGGTCCCTGTGGGTGACCACAAACGTGGCGTCGGGGAACACCGACAGCAGCGGCTCGATCTGCTCGAGGTGCTGCGGCGACTTGAGCACCCAGCGCTCGCGGGGCCGCCGCCACTGCAGGACCTGCAGCGCGGTCTTCATGTACCGGTAGTGCGGCGTCTGGTCGTGGGAAAGGTGGTAGTCCCGCCACTTCGGTGCCCGCGAGACCCACTCCTGGTTGTAGGAGGCGAAGTCCGGGAGCTGGAGCTCGATCTCTTCGTGGATGTGGTCCGGCTCCATCGGGTGCATGGCCGCCACGTGTGGCACCGTGGCCCGCATCGCCTCCCACATCCCGTTGCACCGGGTCCAGCGGGGATCGACCCCGTCGACCTCGCCGGGCTCGACGGGGTCGGGCACCGGCTCGTAG
>JADGOF010000290.1 GCA_017883105.1 Acidimicrobiales bacterium | reverse complement strand
CGCCCAACTCGGCTATCTGCCGGTCAGTTTCACCCCGGCCGGCCCGTTGACCGCACCGCAAGAAGCTGCCCAGGCCCAGGAGGGCTCGTTCAACTGGCGGTGGAATGAGCCCACCTCACTGACCAGCCTGTGGACGGTCGGTACGGACAACCAGATCACCAAAGGCGCGGTCATGGCGTTCGAATCGACGCACAACATGACGACCGATGGCGCTGCCGGCCCCACTGTATGGAGCCAACTGCTGACCGACGCGGCGATGGGAACCGTCGACACGTCCCCCTACAACTACGTGGTCGTGTCGAAGACTCTGCCCGAGGCGGTCACCGTCTACAGCAACGGCGGCGCCGTCTATACGACCCGGGCCAACACCGGTGTGGCCGCCGCTCCTACTGATTCGGGAACCTTTCCGGTCTACCTCCGGTACACGGTCACGACCATGTCGGGTACCAACCCGGACGGCTCCAAGTACAAGGACCCCGGCATTCCGTGGGTCAGCTACTTCAACGGTGGCGACGCTCTGCATGGATTCGTTCGGGGTAGCTACGGCTACCCCCAAAGTGTCGGATGCGTGGAGATGCTCCCGACCGATGCTGCCGTGGTCTACCCGCTGACACCCATCGGCACTCTGGTGACCGTCGCCTGAACCACCGCCGTTGGCCCCGGTTCAGCCAGGCAGGGCAGCTGAGGGAAATCGGGGTACGGCGTTCGTTTGCCGCATGCAACACGTCCGTCCGTCCGGCCGAGGATGGTGACCAGGACCCCGACAGAGGGACCATCGAATCGGAGGTGGGCGAACTCTTCCTAGGTCAGGTACGAGCCACAACGGTTGGGTTCACCCGTCGGCCATGCCGAGTTCGAAGAGCGGGTGGATCAGGCCGAGTTGGTCCAATGTCTGCTCGGGACGGCGGGGTTCGATCATGTCAGCGGGCGCCCCGTCGACCTTGAACACGTAGATGTTCCAGTACGGCTCGAGCCCAGCCGGCTCGATGTCGGCGTACAGCCTTCGCTCGACCTCCGGACACCGGGTGAACCCGACATCGGCGAACGCCTGGGTCCACCACTCAAACGAAGCGATCGTCATATGGCCCTCAACCAACTGGCCATCGGCATCCACGGCCAGGTCCGGTTGGGGAACCGGGCCCAGGTAGTCCGCCCCGACCTGGTTGTAGTGGTCCAGACGCTCGGGCCGCACCTTGCCCTCGAAGTGCCCGTCAGCACCCGACCGGTTCCTCCCGAATGAAGGAATGGTGGCATAGAGATAGGCGCCGCAGACCCGTCTGAGCTCGCCCAGTGCAATGGGCACCCGGTCAGGAGGCAGGTGCTCCAGGATCTCCAGGGCCGTCACCAGGTCGAAGCTGCCGTCCGGCCACGGAAGTCCGGCGAAGAGATTGGCAACTCGCAGGTGGCCGACCGCCCCTTCCGTGGCCTGGTCGACGGCGTACTGGCTGAGATCGCAACCTTGGGCGTCGATGCCCAGCTCGCGGAGCACCTCGACCAGGTAGCCGGTGGCACAGCCCACGTCCAGGGCTGTAGCCAAACGGAAGTTCCTCCAGAGCAGCCACCCGGCGATATCTGCGTTGGAGGCGATCCGGTCGTAGCGCGCATAGCCCGACAGACCGGCTCGGTCACCAGAGGAGTCACGGCCTTCACCGAAATAACTGCCACCGTAGGTGTCGACCACCCCGGCATGGCGAGCCTGGGCCTGGGCCTGGCCCCGTTGGGCCGCCTCGGTCAACTCATGTCCCGAGCGCTGCATCAGCCGGCGGGCCCCCGCATGTCTGGTGGCCAGGTGGACCATGACCTTACGCACCTCGTCAACCGCAGGCTTCCATCGGGTCTGGGCCATGGCCGCGAGAATAGCCGTGGCCGGAATTGCCGTACCGGTGGGCGCCGTACTCAACGAGCTCGGTCCCCAGGTCGAGGAGTTGCGGGAAATTCGTGACGTGGTTCCCCCCGATGCCTCTGACGCCGTGTCCCCACTCCACCGGGCCAGGATGTCCAGATCCGCAACGACCAGGAGCAGGTGCTGGCCACCATCGGCAACCAGGGTCAATCCGTCAAAGCGGTACTCGATGCGATCGGGGGCAACCAGATCGTCGGGCTGCGCACGCTGCGGGACCGGCTGGCCGCTGGGCTGGTCGTGCTCGGCCCAGCCCTCCAGGACAAGGCGGGAGAAGAGCCGGCGCCCAGGTTCGACATTCCGTCCGACATCGGATCGGCCGGCAGCTTGCTCCCATCCTCGGTGCCGGTCACTCCCCCCAGGCCTCATCGAGTGATGAGTTCGGGATCGCCCCTCCCCCGCCCACCATCGACGCACCGGTCGCCTCCGGCGAGGTCCGGTACGACAGCTTGGCCGAGGTGACGATCATGCCTCCGCCCGTCGCCCACGACCCGTGGGCACCGACTCGGGAAAGCAATGGAAACGGCACCAACACCAGTGACAACGGAGTGGCGTGAGTCACGCCGTGCGGCCGACCGGTCAAGTTCAGCCGGTGCCGGAGCAGTTCCCCGTTTGATCGCAGTTGTGCACCACCACGATCACCACGATGGTCACGACGATGCCGATGGCGATAGCGACGAAGCTGATGATGATGCCGGCCAGCGCCAACCCCCCGCCCTGCTGCGACCCACCGGACTTCTTGATCTGCGATCGGGCGATGAAACCGAAGACGAGCCCCAGGATCGCGCCGATACCGTACAGCCAGAACAACAGCGAACAGACAAATGAGGCGATGGCCAAACCGTTGGTCCGCGGCTGCGGTGCGTACCCGTAGGGGCCGCCTGCCTGCTGGTATCCGTAGGCCGGGTCACCCACCATGGGATAGCCCGGGCCAGGTGGTGGTCCCGTGGGGGGCGCTCCATAGCCTGGGCCGCTGGGTGGTGGGCCGTAGCCGGGTGGGGCCGTCGGGATACCGGGGGCAGGGGTCCGGAACGGCCGAAGATGACAACGGCTCAGCTGCGCCGGAGACCGGCGGAGCCTGAGGTTGGGAGGCAACCCCGGGTGTCTGTTCGGGCGAGTACCACTTGCCGTCGGAGGCCTGCCACCATCCGGATCCCTGAGAAACGTCGCTCACGTCATGTCCTCCTGACTACCTGGCCCATGACGCTACTTGCAGACCCACGCTTTCAGCGGGATTCACCCTTCGTGGCCAAGTGTTCGGCCAGCGCTCGAAACGCCCGACCCCGATGAGACATCTCATGCTTCTCGGACGGGCTCATCTCGGCAAAGGTGCGCCCGCCGAGCCCGTCAGGAGCGAACACCGGGTCGTAGCCGAACCCTGCGTCTCCCGCAGGGGCCGCGGTGATGTGTCCGGCGACCTCGCCAGCGACCCAGATGTCGTCCCCGTCCGGGTAGGCCACCAATGCCACGCAACGGAATCTCGCGCTCCGTCGCTGCGGTTCGATGGCCCCTACCTTGCGAAGTTCGTCGAGCAATTTGGCCACGTTGTCGGCATAGGTGGCGTGGTCACCGGCGTAGCGGGCCGAATAGACGCCCGGGGCGCCCCCGAGGGCTTCGACCTCGAGTCCGGTGTCGTCGGCCACGGCCGGCAGTCCCGTGGCCTCAACCAACGCCCGGGCTTTCAACCGGGCGTTGTCGAAAAGCGTGGCCCCGTCCTCTTCGACATCGGGGACGTTGGTGGGGCGGGGCACCAGCTCCAGTCCTGGAACCTCTCGGAGGATGGCCAGGATCTCCGCGGCTTTGTCAGGATTGGCGCTGGCCACCACCATGCGGACGTCGCCCATGGTCAGCGGGGGCTGGGTGGCTCAGCCAGCATCTCGGTCTGGAGGTCGAGCATCTGGGCGATCCCGTGCTCGGCCAGACTCAACATCTCGTCGAGCTCGCCCTTGGTGAACGGCATGCCCTCGGCCGTACCCTGGACCTCGATAAATCGTCCGGACGAGGTCATCACCACGTTCATATCCACCTCGGCCCGGCTGTCCTCCTCGTAGGGGAGATCGAGCATGCACACCCCGTCGACAACCCCGACCGACACCGCCGCCACCGCCTCGGTCAGAGGG
>JADGOF010000289.1 GCA_017883105.1 Acidimicrobiales bacterium | reverse complement strand
AGGGTCGGGGCGGTCCTCGATGAGCCTCACCGCCGCGTCGATCCTGGCCTGGGGCTTGCGCGACCGTGCCTGCGCTCCCCGACGGAGCCAGGCCAGCTCTCTTCGAGCCAGGTTGCGTCTGGCCGATTCGGCCGATGCCGCCTGTTCCTCGCGTTCGGCCTTGGCCGCCAGGTACGACCCGTATCCCCCCTCGTGTAGGTAGGCGTGACCCCGGTCGAGTTCGAGCATCCTGGTGGTCAGCCGGTCGAGCAGGTGGCGGTCGTGGGTCACCAACAGCAGACCGCCGCGGAATGACTGCAGACGTTGCTCGAGCCAGGTCACGGCCCCCAGATCGAGGTGGTTGGTGGGCTCGTCGAGGACGAGCAGCTCCGCCGGGTGGGCCAGCACCCGGGCCAGTGCCACCCGTTTGGCCTGGCCACCTGAGAGTGCCGACACATCCGTGTCGACTGCCGAGCCCATGCCCAGGCGATCGAGGGCGGCTTCCGCCTCCCATCCCTCGCCGACGGCCGCCCGGACCGTGCCGGGTGGCAACTCGGGCACCTGGTCGAGGAGACCGATCCGTGAGCCGCGACCCCGCCGGACCAGACCTTCCTCGGGCCTCTCAAGGCCGGCTGCGATCCTCAGGAGGGTCGATTTGCCGGTGCCGTTGGTGCCCACCACCCCGACCCGGTCCCCGTCCGAGATGGTGAGGGAGAGCCCCTCGAACAGCGTCCGGTCGACACGGCGAACCGCTACTTGCTGGAGATCGACGAGTACGGCCACGAGACGCCCAGGGTACCGGCCTCCGCACCCAGGCGGATTCCGGGAGATGCTTCGTAGAGACGCACGAGCGTCGTCAATTGCCGCGAGACTGGCGACCATGGCCTTCGGTCAACAGTCAGGTCCACCGGCCTCGGCGAAGCAGGTTCGGGAGTTGTTGGTGCTCCTCCACGCTGCCGGCCACACCGACTTCCGTGACGCGCGTGGTCCGATGGGGTTCACCCAACGCCAAGCGGCTGGCAAGTTCACCTTCAATGAGGCGGCATCCTTCATCGAAGGGCTCGAGAACTCAGAGCTCGAGGGGAACGCCCCTGTCGCGGTCCCGGGGCCAAAGCAGTCCGCATCGGAACAGGCGCTGCGCCGCATGCCCGCTGAGCAGCTCGCCGGCGAGCTCGAGCGGCGCGGCTGGTCGGTGACGGCGCCGCCGCCGTCCGCCTCCAGGCGGTGACGGGTTCACCGGCCTGCCTGGTACCGAAATGGTCGACGCGTGACGGACGTGCGCTGTGGCACCCAGTGAGCGGGTGATAATGGAGGAATGGCAAGGGAGCGTCGGTGGTGGCCGTAGGCCACCGGGCTCCATCAGGTCTGACATCGCGACAACATCCAGCCGGGCTTGGCGCAGGTTCGACAGTTCCGGTTCGACCGGGTGGGTCTCGACACCGGTCACCCCGCCGTCGGCCCGGCCATCGTCATCTGCGAACCCTGCATCGGGAACGTCACCAGGATCGAGCGGGAGCCCCAGGTCGCCGACGGGTCCGATCAGGTCAACGCCCATGCGGCACGTACGCCAACTAGCGTCGCCATTCCGGATGTGTTGAGCGCCCCCCGGTCATTCCCATCTGGAAGAGATGAGTGGAGAACCGATGAACGACCCCATTTCGACCTTACCGACCTTTCACGAAGCGCGAGCCGCGGTAGCCAATGGTGCCGAGCCGAAAGAGGCTGCTCGGCGACTTGTCGGCTCTCTGACGCCGATAGAGATGCTCTGGCTCCTGGACGGCGACGCGCCGTGCTGGGCCGGGCTCGACTTTTTGGGGAAGAACGGGTACCACCAGGCACCGTTCCACGCGGCCCGTGTGCCGCGGGTGGGACTGCCGGGGTTCTCGTTCAGCGATGGACCCCGCGGTGTCGTGATCGGTGACCGGACGTGTTTTCCCGTGACAATGGCCCGGGGGGCGACGTGGGACCCGGACCTCGAAGAGCGCATCGGTGAGGCCATCGGCATCGAGCTTCGAGCTGCCGGGGCGACGCTGTACGGCGGAGTGTGCGTGAATCTGCTCCGGCATCCCGCCTGGGGCCGGGCGCAGGAGACCTACGGGGAGGATCCGCACCATGTGGGCGAGATGGGTGCCGCCCTGACCCGGGGCGTCCAACGCCACGCGATGGCCTGTGTGAAGCACTACGCATGCAACTCGATGGAGAACGCCCGGTTCCGTGTCGACGTCACCATCGATGAAGTCGCGCTGCACGAGATCTACCTCCCGCACTTCAAGCGGATCGTCGACGAAGGCGTTGCCTCGGTGATGACCGCCTACAACTCGGTGAACGGGGAGTGGTGTGGTGAGAACGCCCCGCTCCTCGCCGAGATCCTGCGGGGTGAGTGGGGCTTCGACGGATTCGTGATCACCGACTGGATCTTCGGACTGCATGACGCGGCGAAGTCCCTGGCCGCCGGCCTCGACGTGGAGATGCCGTACCGTATGGTCCGAGCAGAGCGGTTGGCCGGCGCACTGGATGAGGGCGGTGCCACCTGGGACGATGTGCGGGCCGTGGCGACGCGCCTCATCGCCACTCTCCTTCGGTTCGCTGACGTGGTGGATGCACCCGCCGTGGTGGACTCGGTGGTGCATCGCCAACTCGCCCGCCTGGTCGCTGCACGCTCGGTGGTCCTCCTCCGCAATGAGGAGATCGATGGCGTCCCGCTCCTGCCGCTGTCGATCGACACTCGGCCCACCATCGGTGTATTCGGTGAGCTGGCCGCTACGGTCAACGTCGGCGATGGAGGATCGAGCGATGTGTGGGCACTGGACTGCGTCACGGTCATCGACGGCCTCCGTACAGCAGCACCGGATCTGGGCATCGAGTACGACCCGGGCGACGACATCGTTCGGGCCGTCCAACAGGCCGCGGCAGTGGATGTCGCCGTTGTGGTTGTCGGGTGCACCTATGAGGATGAAGGTGAGTTCATCGGGGATGCAGGAGGCGAACTCATGTCGTTGTTCCCCGGCGCGGACGACCCCGCTCTGGTGGCGCAATTCCAGGAGGAGATCGCCGGGCTTCCGCCGCTCACCGTCCCGGGGCACATAGCTGCCCGTCCGAGCAGCCTGGGCTTTGCCACTGGTGGTGATCGCATCTCGTTGCGACTGGCGGACGGTCACGTCGCACTGATCCGAGCTGTGGCCGGTGCCAACCCCCGGACCATTGTCGTGCTGCAAGGTGGGAGTGCCATCCTCTCGAGTGAGTGGGACCAGGCCGTGCCCTCAATCGTCCAGGCCTGGTACGGCGGAGAAGAGGCTGGTTCCGGCCTGGCGGACGTGCTGTTCGGAGTGGTCAACCCATCTGGCCGGCTGCCGTTCAGCGTGCCGGCCGACGAGGCACATCTCCCCTTCTTCGATCGTGAGGCCGACCATGCCGTCTACGACCGGTGGCACGGGTGGTGGCACCTCGAACGGGCCGGTCACGCCCCGGCCTTTCCGTTCGGGTTCGGACTGTCGTACACCACCTTTGAGTTGGGCGACGTGGCGGCCACGGTATCCGGCGACACGGTGAAGATTGATGGCTCCCTGGCCAACACCGGTATCCGTGACGGCGCCGACGTCATCCAGGTGTACGCCGGTCTCCCTGATCCTGAAGTGCCCCGGAGGCTGGTGGGGTTCACCCGGGTGGAAGCCGCCGCGGGGACGACGCAGTTCTTCTCGGTGCGGATCGACCGGAGCGCCTTGGCCCAGCGGGACACGGACACACACTCCTGGTCGGTTCCCGTGGGATCCCACGTCCTCGAGGTCGGCCGGCATGCCGGTGATGCGCAGGCGAAGCGCATCACCGTCGGGTGGTGAACATGGCGGAGCACGGGTGACCCTGACCCCGTTCTGCTAGACAGCGGAGGATGCCGATAGGGGCGAAGCAGAAGCGGGCGATGGTCACCGGGGCAACCCGTGGTATAGGCAAGGCCACCGCCCTGGCCCTGGCGGCGTCCGGCTGGGACGTGGCCGTCACCGGTCGGACCCGGCGGGAGGGCGAGGGCCGGGACGACTCCGACACC
>JADGOF010000288.1 GCA_017883105.1 Acidimicrobiales bacterium | reverse complement strand
TCTCTCGTCGGGAGCGTACCCATCTGAGCCCTACACCGCGCCGTGGTCATGATCACCTGGTGCAGTGCGCCTTCGAGAGTCGGGTGCCCTCCCCGCGTCGGAAGGATGGAGACCCAACTCGGCTTCCGGATCAGGCGGCTGACGAGGCCCGGCTCTCCACGCCGCTCTTGATGGCAGCCAGCATGCTGTGCATGTTCTTGGCCATCACCGCCGCACTGACCGACTCGAGGAGGTTCTGCCACCAGCTGAGGTCCTCCTCGAGGACGACGAAGGACAGCTTCGTGCCCCCGCCCTCGGCTTCGAACAGCCACGTGAAGATCGGGCCGTTGGGCACTTCCGTGGTCCGCCCCGCAAAGCGCACCTGCGCATGAGCTTTGCTGACGATCCGCTCGTCGGGAACGAACTCGGTGTACTCGCGCTCGATCTGCTCGACCATCATCCCCTTCACGAATCTACCCACGATGTGCGCCTTGGTGCCGACGCCCTCGGGTGTCATGACGACGTCAGTGACCTCGAGCTGGGGCCATCCTTCGAAGAGATGCTGCGGGTCGCGGCAGTACTCGAAGACATCGTGCACGGGAGCGTGGATCACGATCTCGAAACTACGCGTGAAATCCGTCATCACCTGCCCTCCTTCCGGGCCGTGCGGGGACGTTCTTCTCCGCGATTCAAGCCTAGTTCCGCGGGCGGCAAAGAGCGCTCGGATGTTGTGTTGGGTCACCCCATTCCGTGCCGGGGAGCTTCCCGAGGGCACGGTCGAGATGCACGGCGAGGTGACGCGCGACCTTCTGCACTGGCCCGTCCAGCTCGGCCTTTACCGGGGCGCGACACCTTGGTCGGTTGTCTGGCTTCGGGCCATGCCGCAGCGCTGTTCACTGAAGGTTGGAGGCCAATTGGCGATGGTGTCGCCGGGGATCGTCCAGCGGAAGTCGCAGCTGTCGCAGCCCCAGGCGAGGGTCTTGGTGCGGGTGAGGCCCACCCCCGCCGCCTCGGCCATGACGTAGTCCAGGTCACACATGTAGGGGGTGAGTTCGTCGGCGCCCTGGGCGTGGAAGAACTTCACCATGCCGCACTCGGTGATGTCGATTCCCCAGTCGAAAGTCCGACCGTCACCCTCGACGATCGCGTTGAGCCAGTCATCAGGGTAATGGCGCTGCTGGGTCCACTTCGCCTGCTTCTCTGCTCGCGACTTTCGCGGGCGGAGCATGCGGGTGCGGAGCGGTCGCGGGAGGCGTCGATAGCTGGACTTGGCGTAGCCGTGGATGATCTCGCCTGCATCCTGCACCGTTCCGCCGTGGCGCAGCAGCACCCGGTACATCGCCAGGGCCCACGCCGACATGGCTAGGCCGGGTGTGTATCGGTTGCGGCGTCCGCCCACGTAGGGCACCTGGGGGATGATGGGCCCGTACTCTGCAAGCATTTCTCGGCGTATCGCGTCGGCCTCGGACGCGCCGAACCGGGAGCTCAGCGACTCGGTGTGCCGGCCGAGGAACTTCTTGAAGCGGCGAACTTTCCACTGCGTTGCTAGATCCATCCGCATCTCGGTCGTGGCGTTCATCATGCCTCCCCGGACAGCGGCGGCCCGCTGGGCCGACAACCGCAGCCCCTCGAATTCAGGCTACCGCCGGCCCCCTGCGCCGAGGGACACAGGTCGATATTCAGTGGCGGGACGCGTGAGGGCAAGCTTTGCCGCACTCCCGCTCGAACAAGACCGGACACGCTATTGCCTCGGATCGCCAGGCTCGTCTGCGCGGCACACCAGCCGGTCATGCAGGACTCGGGTCGTCCCGAGAGGGTTCGGGAAGGGCTGAAAGCAGGCCCCGGTCCTGCGCCGCAGAACATCCGCCTTTGCCGCAGTCAGCACGGTCGATCTTGCCGAAAGTCGCGCGTTTGCCTTGCACGGGTTCTGCCACAGTCAGCCGAGGCCCGCCCGTCACCACAGTTGGGGCACGCCAACACCAAGATCCCAAGCCAGAACCATGTCACCCCCAGAACCAGCCGCCTTGTGAGAGTCCGGCTTCAACTGGCTATCCGCAGCTGAACTGCCTCTGGTGTATTTGTTGACCGCCCCGCGGCTCCTACAGGTTGTGCGAACCAGGGTGGCCGCACGCAGGGAGAGGAAGAATCATGTCAGGAGACAAGCGGACTCCGTTGCAGGACGAGGTCGTGCGCGCCCTCATCGAGACCAAGGCTATCGACTTCGAGGCGGTCGGCGCGCTGTTCAGCAAGTACGGCGCCAGGGCGGCACTGGAGGGCGACTCGCTGGTCCACATCATCAACAAGAACGTCACCTGGAACTGTGGCTGGCCCGGCCCGGAGATCTTCCGGGCCGAGAACCTCGGTCGCGCCCAGCACTGACCGGCCGATCGATGACGTGTGACCGGTGATGTCCGCAGCATCCGGCAACGTCCGGGATAACCAGGGAGCAGGCGACCCAGGGGGTGGTCGCCTGCTCCATGACGCGGTCCAACTCGTGGAGCGCGCGCTGACGGCGTCCCGTTCGGAGGGTCCCGAGCCCGTCGGGGCGCCGGACGCGGCCCCGCCACTCATTGGCGACAAGGTGCGCTGCGAGGCGTCGATGCTGCTCCGTGCCGCGGCGGCGGTGGCCAATCGCGACCCCAAGCTGCCGGCGGCACTGGCCAGACTTGCTGCCGAATTGGTCCCGCAGAGTCCGGACGAGCTGGCGGTGCGTCTGTGCCTGCATCCGGGCATCGCCCTGGATCTCGCCCTCGTCCTTCTCCACTTGCGGGCCCTCGGACTTGGCGACCCGCGCCTGGAACCGCTACTTGGCGACCTCCTCGGCACCGACCGGTTGCGCGGGCCGGAGCGCCCGCCCAATCGCGAACTCGAGCAACTGTGGTTGCACGGGCTGTGGTCTGGCGAGGTGGAGCCGACATCGCTGGCGCGAACCCTGTCCGCCTCCAGCCTGGCGTGGGAGTTCGACCACCTGGCTGGCACGACCGAGGACGCCTACGCCTTCACCCACGCGATTCTCTACGCGACCGACCACGGACGCCGCCGCGTGGCGCTGCCTCGGCCGGTCGAGGAGATCGTGCGCGACGCCGACGCAATCCTCGCCATGGCGCTAGACGCCGGCAATCACGATGTCACCGCTGAAGTGTTGTGGACGTGGCCCATGCTCGATCTCCCCTGGACGCCGCTTGCGGCGGAGGCCCGTGCCTTCCTCGCGCAGGTGAGTGACGCGTGCGGATTCCTGCCGGGGCCGGGGTTCGATCCATCGGTTCACAAGCGGCTGCCGTTCCCGGAACGAGACGCCTATGTGCTGCGGACCAGCTATCACACGACGCTGGTGCACGGACTGCTACTGGCGGCCACCTTGAGCCGCGAGGGTCGTCTTCAGCCCGGTCCGGCGGCTGGACAGACTGGCTCGATGACAGCGCTGGCGGGGCGGAACGTTGCTGATGCGGTCACCGCCTTCCTGCAGCCGAGCGCGATGGCGGTCGCGTGGTGGACCCAGTTCCCTTCGCTACCCCCAGCCACGCGGGACTCACTGGCGCCAGCGCTCGTGACGATGGCGCTGCGGCGGGCAGCTACAGCCGCCGATATGTCCGCCGTGCAGGAGACATTGAGCTTGGCCGCGGAATATCGGCTCTCCGAAACTCCGGTCACGCGGCAGGCTCGCGTTCTACTGCGTCGGGCGATGACCTGCGCCGAACTCGCCGGAGTCGCGGCCGTTCGCAGTTGACCAGCCACCTTCTTGGCGGCGCTCACTCTTGGACGCCGAGGCCAAGGATCTCGCCACGCGCTCATCCACGAGTGACGCTGGATCTGTGCCGACAAGCCGGAGAGATCTCCCGCTCGTGTGAAGCCCGACCACCTCGAAGACACCCGCGGAGGCCTCGTCGACCTCGAATGTCCAGCCAGGCAGCTCCAGGTTCTCATGACGTCCACGCATCCATCTCACGCCCATCAGGATGTCAAGGATGAGGCATCTTGTCCGCACCGACGCGAGTCTTCGAGCGCGCCGCGCTGAGGCCTGCGCGACAACATCCTCATCTGCCGC
>JADGOF010000287.1 GCA_017883105.1 Acidimicrobiales bacterium | reverse complement strand
ATCGAGGCGGTCACGCCGGGCATTGAGCCCGCCATGACCGCCGTCCAGGCGCACGTAGTCGGCTGCGCCGGAGCGGTACGAATCATCCACACCTGTGCACTCGGTCGAGTCCGACCGCCCTTCGGGCGGAACACCGATCGTGCCGGAGGACGTCCTACCTGGTAGCGCACCCCTTTTTGGTGAGGGTGACGTTCAGGGTGACGCATATCCGGACGATGTGGCCATGGAGCGACCCCCAGCTGCCCCAACCCGGGCGCGCCGATGCTGTCGATAGGACGACTTGGTATCTCTGGTGGTGCTGAGTACTACCTCGACAAGGTCGCCAACAACGTCGACGATTACTACCTCGGCCGGGGCGAAGCGCCAGGGCAGTGGATGGGATCCACCGCGCAATCGCTCGGACTTTCCGGCGAGGTCGACGCCGACATGCTCCGGAACCTGCTCGCCGGCAAGTCGGCGGTCGGAGATGACCTCGGAGCTCGCCTCAGCCAGGATCGCCGTCCCGGCTACGACCTGACGTTCTCCGCTCCGAAGGGCATCTCCCTTCTCTGGGCGTTCGGCCCCGACCAGGTCCGTGACGCAATCTCCATCGCCCACGACCAGGCAGTCGGTGCCGTGATCGACCATCTGTCCACCGAGGCGTGTTACGCCCGGCGAGGAGCCGGGGGCCACCAACTCATCGAGGCCAACGGCTTCATCGGCGCGGCGTTCCGTCACCGCACGAGCCGGGCCGGCGACCCCCAGCTCCACACCCACGTGGTCGTCCCCAACCTGGTCCGGGGTGTCGACGGCCAGTGGTCCGCTCCTGACGGCCGGCACCTCTTCACTTGGAAGATGACCGGCGGGGCCCTCTACCGCTCCGCGCTCCGTGCGGAGCTGGCGCCGCTCGGTCTTCGCTGGCAAGTGCAGCGCAACGGCCTGAGCGAGTTGGCGGATGTCCCGAAGGCGATCCTTCGGGCATTCTCCAGGCGCCGGGCCGATATCGAACAGGCGATGGAGCAGCGGGGGAGCACGTCCGCCGCAGCTGCAGCGAAGGTGGCGCTTGTCACCCGAGAAAGGAAGCCGACGGTAAGCATCGCCGGTGACGTGTTGCGCGACGGTTGGGTCGAGCAGCTCTCCGCCATCGAGCTCCCCGACGGCGCCGGTGGCACTCGCCCGGCCACCGCCGACGATCTCACTGCCGCCCTCGGCCAGGAGGTGACCGCCCTACCCGAACCCGGAGAGGTCGAAGCGGTCTTCCGGGTCCTTGCCGGCGAGGGCAGCGTGTCGCTCGATGATTGGGAGATCGACGAGCAACATCTCGCGGACTCCGGCACTCCGGGAACCCGGGTGCTGCCCGTCACCCTGCTCGGATCGAGCTTCTCCCGACGAGACGCCATCAGTGCGGTGGCCAGGGCATTCGACGTCACCCCCGACGAGTCAGTCGCGCTGACGGCCAGGTTCCTCGATCGGGACGGCGTGGTGCGCGTCCTCGCCGATCCCAGTGCTGGCGCCGAGCACATCCGGACCCGGAGCGGCCACGTCGTCCCGGCCACCAGCGGCGACCGGCGCTACACGACCACCGAGCTGCTGGCCGCCGAGGAGCGGATCGTGGATTCGGCCAAGGTGCGAGTCGGTGCGGCGACCGCGCAGGTGGGATCAGCCACGGTCGACGAGGTCCTCGCACACCACGACCACCTGGACGGCGAGCAGGCCCAGGGGGTCCGGCAGCTCCTCACCTCGGGCAACGGCTACGACCTGGTGATCGGGCAGGCCGGGACGGGCAAGTCGACCATGCTCGGAGCCGCCCGGATCGGCTGGGAGGAGGCCGGCTTCCGGGTCATCGGCACCGCCGTGGCAGCCAGGACGGCCGCCGACCTCGAGGGCGGCACCGGCATCCCCAGCTCGTCACTGACCCAACTCCTGGCCGATCTTCGGGAAGGCGGTGGACTGACCTCCCGGCACGTAATCGTCGTGGACGAGGCGTCCATGGTGGGGACTCGCCCGCTCGACCAGCTCCGCTCCTACGTGGACGGTGCCGGGGCCAAGCTGGTTCTCGTCGGCGACAACCGCCAGCTGTCCTCCATCGATGCCGGTGGGGCGCTGCGCACCCTGTCCGCTGAGCTGGGCGACCACGTCGTCACCCTCACCACCAACCGCCGCCAGGCCGGTGCTGACCAGCAGTGGGAGCGAGATGCCCTCGTTGCCCTGCGAGAGGGAGACGTGACCCCCGCAGTTGAGGCCTACAGCGACCACGGCCGGGTGACCATCGCTGGCACCATCGACGAGGCCCGGCGTCACATTGTCGAGGACTGGTGGGCGGTCCATCATCCCCAAACGACGAAGGATCAGGCCACTCGAGACCAGACAACCGCCATCCTGGCCGTCCGGCGGTCCGATGTCACCGCACTTAACGACATGGTCCGGGCCCGCCGCCAGGCAGCCGGTGAGCTGGGCGAGGAGCTCAGGATCGGCGCCAAGGCGTTCAGCGTGGGGGACAGGGTCATCTTCGAGAAGAACCAGCGGGTGCCGGCCGCAGACCTCGGTCATACGTCCGAGCTGCTCCGACTCCGCAACGGCACGTTCGGCACCGTAGTGGCGGTGCTTCCCTCGAGAGACGTGGCGCCAACGGACAACGCTCTCACCAGGGAGGGTGACGTTCCCCGAACCCAGGGTGACGTTGCAGGTGACGTCGCCGCCGGCCTCGAGACAGAGGCCCAGCTCGCATCGACTGGGTCGCTCGTTGTCCAGCTCGACGACGGGCGGCAAGCCGTCCTCCCCCGCAGTTACGCCGAGACCTCCACCAGCCTGGGCTATGCCCTCACGGTGTTCCGCTCCCAGGGGATCACCGTGGATCACACCTTCGGTCTCGGTGGCGACAGTCTCTACCAGGAGGCCGGCTACACCCAGCTCTCCCGGGGGCGCCTGTCCAACAACCTCTATGTCGCCTCCCCGGAGAACCCGAGATGGGAGATCGGCCATCACGCCGATGACCTCACCCAACGCGACGGTCTCCAGTCCCTTGTCGACGCCCTGTCCCAGAACCGGGAACAGACCATGGCCCGGGACTTGACGCCGACCTGGCCGACCGTGACGTCCGAGGACCTCGATGCCGCCTTCCGGGAGCATGCCACCCTTGGCCAGTGGATCGCAGATCACGCGCCGGCCGACGTGACCCGCCAGCTGGCCGACGCCTACCTGCGGCCCCCCGAAGCGTCGAGTGCCGAACAGTCCCAGCCCGGAGCCGATGACGACGTGAAGACCCTCCTCGCCGCGCAACGACGCCGCGATGCATGGGTCGCTGTTCACCGCACCGAGATCGAGACCTGGTCCCGGTTGGACCAGGACCTCCGGCGTCACGAGTACCGGCTCGGCCAAGCCGCCGCCTACAGCCAACCGGACCACACGACGGCAGCCCTGGGCTCCCTTCCCGAGCGCATCACCAGTGTCGAACGGTGGCAGTCCGCGGCCGGCGCCATCGAGGCCTACCGGAGCCGTTGGGGCGTCGACGGCTCGGACGCGCTCGGACCTGAACCACTCGACCCCGAACAGCGTGCCCACTGGCAGCGGGCAATTGGCACCGTCGAGTCGGCGGGCTTCACGGCACTCGGTAGCTCCGATGGCGAACCCGACCAGCCGTGGCTCTCGACAATGTGGGATCGGCTGCACGCCCTGGGTGCCGCATGGTCGGAGGCGACGCGCTCCGATGCCGCCCGCGACGTGACGCCATTGCCGCAACCGCCGCCATTCTCGTGGAGTCGCGACAGCGACTCTGGACGCGACCTCGGCGACGGCTTCGGGCTGTGACAGGCCGGTCACCTGATGATGAAGCAGGCCAGAGGTACGAACCGGCCACGCTGAGACACACGACCGCCGCCCTCACGCCCGACGGTTCGATGCCTCGCTGGAGACGGTCCGGGCAGCAAGGTGTTCGCGAAAGTTGCCTGCCCGATCGCGGTAGGGACCGCCCTCTCGGGCGGCCCCCCGCACAGATCCCAGCGTGCGGCACTACCGCACTGGGCTCCTGCCTCGGGTGATGGCGTCGA
>JADGOF010000286.1 GCA_017883105.1 Acidimicrobiales bacterium | reverse complement strand
CTGCTCGACCGCGCCGAAGGTCCAGACGGTCCCCTTGTTGGGGATGGAGGCGATGGTCAGGTAGAGATCGTCCTTCCAGCTGGAGTCGATGGCCGGCGTTCCCACGGTGGTCGTCCCCGTGCCGAACTGGCTGACCGCCGGGTAGAACATGCCGCCACCGTCGATCCGGAGTGCGGCCTGAAAGGACGAGTGCGACGGCGAGGTGACGACACGGGTGCCTTCGAACTCGACGGTGTGCCCGGCGAAGGTGGCTGTCTGGCCGCGAGCCAGGTGCAGCTCGCTCCGATGGAAAAACGAGGTGGCTGCGGCCAGCCCGACGGCGATGACCACCACCCCGATGTGCACGACCATTCCCCCGTTGGCCCGGCCCACGAAGCCCCGCCACCCGGTGATGGCGGCGCGGGTCGACGAGGCGCCGGACGACCGGGCACCCCGGTAGGCGCCCCTGACCGACAACAGAAGGGAGCGCCCCGCCGAGGCCGCGGCGAACCCGCCCAGACCGAAGGCCAACAGCGGCTCGATGCCGTGGATGCCGACGAGCACACAGACCACCACCACCAACACGCCGACGGCGGCGGGGATCGCCAGACGTCCTCGCATGACCTCGACCGTGGTCTTCCGCCACGGGAGCGCCGGGGCCACCGCCATCAAGAAGAGCAGTCCTAGTCCTACGGGGATGAAGAAACGGTTGAAGTAGGGCGCGCCCACCCCTACCTGGGCGCCGCCGTTGAATGCCTCGTAGAGGAGGGGGAAGACCGTGCCCAGCAGCACGACGAAGGCGAAGCCTACGAACAGCAGGTTGTTGATGAGGAAGGCGCCCTCGCGGCTGACGGGCGAATCGATGCCGCCGGTGGAACGGAGCCGGTCACCACGCCACGCGATCAGTCCCACCCCGGTAACCAGCACCAGCCCGAAGAACCCCAGCAGCAGCGGCCCGATCGTCGACTCGGAGAACGAGTGGACCGACTGGATGACACCGGAACGGGTGAGGAAGGTCCCGAGGATGGTCAGGCTGAAGGCGGCGACCACCAGGGAGAGGTTCCAGATGCGCAGGAGGCCCCGTCGTTGCTGGACCATCACCGAGTGGAGGTAGGCGGTGCCCACCAGCCACGGCAACAGGGCGGCGTTCTCGACCGGGTCCCAGCCCCAGAAGCCTCCCCACCCGAGGACCTGGTACGACCACCAGGCCCCGAGCAGGATGCCCATGGTGAGGAAGGCCCAGGCGAACAACGTCCACCGGCGGGTCTCGCCCTGCCAGTCCTCGTCGAGCCGCCCGGTGATCAACGAGGCGATGGCGAAGGCAAAGGGAAGCGTGAACCCGACCAGGCCCAGGTAGAGCATGGGTGGGTGGATCAGGACCAACGGGTTGTTCTGCAGCAGCGAGTTGGGGCCGGTCCCGTCGGCCGGGACGGTGCCCACCAGGTGCTTGAACGGGTCGGCCGGTCCGAGCATGAGGCCGAAGAAGAAGGCGGCCACCACGTAGACCACCAGGGTGGCCCAGGCCACCAGGTCCTCGCCGGAGCGTCGTCGGAACCGCCACACCATGGCCGTGGCATAGCCGCCGAGGACGACCCCCCACAGCAGGATCGACCCGGCCAGAGCCGACCACAGTCCGGTGAACGAGTAGAGCCACGGCGTGTTCCGGCTGTTGTTGGCGGCCACGTAGCTCAGCGAGAAGTCGTGGGTGAGGAGGGCGTGCTCCATGGCCACCAGGCCGATCAGGCCGCCCAGCAGGACCACAGGTGCGTAGATCTGACCGCCGCGTTTGGTCGATGACCGACCCTTGGCCAGTCCGAAGGCGAGGACGGCGATTCCGACCAGTGCGGCGACGAACCCGAGGAGGACGCCGGTATGTCCGAGGGCCCCGTTCACCGCGAAAGGTCCGTGGCGAAACGGCCGCGGCCACGCCGGACGGTCATTGCTTGGACCCGTTGGGAGCGGTGACCCGAGCGGGGTGTTGGGCGATGTAGTTCGACGAGTGCTTCACCAGGATCTGGTTGGACACGAACGTTCCCCCGTCGAAGTGGCCCACGGCGATCACCGGGATGTCGGGTCGGAAGAGCTCCGGTGGGCTGCCGCTGTTGACGACCGGCAGCTTGGTGGCCCCGGAGGTGACCACGAAGTCGACACCGTTCGGCGTGGCGTGGATCGAGCCGGGTTCGACCACGCCTTCGAGATTGAACGTCTTCCCGCCGAGGCTCGCCTTCTGCTGCACCGCCTGATCGGCGGGTAGATAGAAGTTGAGGGCCGTACCGAGGCCCTTGAACAGGAGGAAGGCGAACGAACCGACCAGCACCAGTCCGACGACGGCGTAGCGCAGCCGGTGGGTGGCGTGCGCCATGGGTGGCGCCTGCCGGGCGTCCCATCGGGGATCGGTCGGGCCCTGACCAGGCCCGTCGGAAGAAGCACCTTCCGCCTGCGGCGGAACGGGTGGAGCGGTGGTCATCGGTGCTCGCCGGCCTGCTCGGGGGCCGTGGCGAAGGTCGCCACGCGCTGAGCGGTGCGGGTGAGCCGCCTTCGCCGCCACAACAACTGCGCCCCGTAGAGGAAGAGGATGGTGAGCACCACCACGTAGCCGGCGATGACATAGCTCATCAGGCCATCCCTTCGGCCCGGCGTTCGAGCAGCGCCACATCGAGTTCGCTGCTTCCCAGCCAGTCCTCGAGGAAGCCGATCCGGTACCGGACCAGCAGCATCCAAACGAACACCAGGGTCAGGGCCACGAAACCGAGCAGCAGCGTCCAGGCCATCGACCCGTGGATGGTCGGCGAGAGGTTGGGATTGAGCACGGTCGCCCCCTGATGGAGGGTCTTCCACCACAGCACCGAGAAGTGGACGATGGGGACGTCCACCGCCGCGAACAGCGCCACGAAGGCGCTGCGTCTGGCCCGCACCTCGGGCTCGGCCGGTACCCGGCGGAGCGCCAGGTACCCGAGGAAGAGCACCAGCAACACCGCGGTGCTGGTCAAGCGGGCGTCCCACGCCCACCACACACCCCAGGTGGGCCTGCCCCAGATCGACCCCGAAATCAACGTGCACACGTTGAACACCACCCCGACCTCGACGGCCGCGGCAGCCAGGCGGTCCCAGAACAACGAACGGGTGCGCGGCCACAGATAGAGGATGCTGGCCGCGGCGGCTAGGCCGAAGGCCAGGTAGAGCGCCACCCAGGCCACCCCAGGGTGGAGGTACACCAAGCGGACCAGGTCGCCCTGGGTCTGGTCCGGCGGTGTCACCCACAGGCCGAGCCAGACGGTGAAGGCGACGGCCACCGCGGCGGTGACGCCGACGATCCGGACCGTCCACCGGACCCGCGGGGACTGGACGATCGGCGAGGGCACCGTGGGGTTCGGACTCATGCCGATTCCTGAATGGGACCGTAGATGACCACGCCGAGTGCCAGATAGACCGCGTCGAAGACCACCAGCAGCCGTAGCCAGTCGGTGCCGTAGGAGGGGGTGCCTCCGGCCATGGCGGCCTGCCAGATGCGTGTCCCGGCCAACAACACGGGCGCCACGATGGGGAGCAGCAGGAAGGGCAGCAGCGTCTCCCGCACCCGCAATCCGGCGGACAACGCCCCGTACAGGGTCCCGGTGGCGGCCAAGCCGATGGTGCCGAGCAGGCAGGATGCCACGATCAACCACAGCGCTTCGATCTTCGCTCCGTAGAGCAGGACGACACCGAGGCCGAGAATCACCTCGAGTGCCACCAACTGGGCGGCGACGGCCGCCGACTTGCCAAGGAACTGACCGGCCGGGTCGAGTCCCGAGAGACGCAGAGCGTCACGGGCGCCGTCCGCCGACTCGACCGACACGCTGCGTTGGATGGCCAGCACCGTGGAGAACAGGACGGCCACCCAAAAGAGGCCGGGTGCCCCTTTGGCCATGAGGGCACGGTCGGGGCCGAGAGCGAAGGCGAACATGACCAGGGCCACGATGCCGAACGGCGCGACCTGGGACAGTGCCACCTTCGACCGGGCCTCGATGCGGAGGTCCTTGCCGGCCACCAACACGGTGTCACGCCACAT
>JADGOF010000285.1 GCA_017883105.1 Acidimicrobiales bacterium | reverse complement strand
GCCAGCAGCCAGACTGTGGCGGTAGCGTCCCGAGGGGAAGAAGCGGAGGAGTCCGGTGGCCCCGGGATCAGAACGTGGCGTCGATCTGCACCGACAGGGGGGGCTGGGCGGTGCCCTGGAATCGGTCACCACCGTGTCCGTTCCCGTGGTGCGGATCGATCCTGATCTGCCCTTGCCCTCGTATTCCCGAGTGGGCGATGCGGGTGCGGACCTGGTGGCTCGGCATGGCGTCACCCTGGCCCCCGGCGGCGGTCGGGCGGTCGTTCCCACCGGCATCGCCCTGGCCATCCCGGTCGGCTATGCGGGATTCGTCCAGCCACGGAGCGGATTGGCCCTGCGGCACGGTGTGACCTGCTTGAACACCCCGGGTCTGATCGACGCCGGATATCGGGACGAGATCGGCGTCCTGTTGGTCAATACCGATCCCGACGTTGCCTACGAGGTGCACCGGGGCGATCGGATCGCCCAACTGGTGGTCCAACGGGTGGAGACGGCAGCCTTTGTCGAAACGGACGAGTTGTCGGACAGCGAGCGTGGCCTCGGCGGCTTCGGGTCGACGGGCCGGTAGCGGACGATGACCCGCCTGACCGGCCTGGACGGAGCGTTTCTGGCCCTCGAGTCACCCTCCACCCACCTCCACATCCTTGGGGCGCTGATCTTCGAGCCGGATCACGTTGCCGGGGGAGTCGACTTCCGGCGGATCCGGGACCTGGTGGCTGACCGGGTGCACCTGGTTCCCCCGTTCCGCATGCGGATGATCGAGGCACCGTTCGGACTGCAGCACCCCTCGATGGTCGATGACCCCGAGTTCGACATCGACAACCACGTGCGCCGGATGAGCCTTCCCCAGCCGGGCGACGACCGGGAGCTGGCAGCACTTGTCGGCAACCTTGCCTCCCGTCCTCTGGACCGACGCCGGCCTCTGTGGGAGTTCCACGTCATCGAAGGACTGGAGCACGGACGAATCGCCCTGGTTCCCAAGGTCCACCACTCGATCATCGACGGTGTCTCCGGAGCCGAAGTGATGGCGGCATTCTTCGATCTTTCCCCGAACCCGACCCCCGGACCCATCTTCGGGAAGGACAGCCAGGAGAAGCAAGGCGGCGACGTGGTTGCCCTGTCAGGGGCCACGCCACCGCAGACCGACGACGGGACGGGACATCAGTGGACCCCCGCGCCGCTACCCGGCGAGGTGGATCAGTTGCGGGGCCTGCTCGGTTCCCTGCCCGGTCAGGTCGACGCGTTTGCCCGTTCGCTCTCCCGAACCGTCCGCACCGCCCGGGCACTGAGCGGCCGCAACCGAGAGGTCAGCGGGGCGCTGCCCCCCGCGCCGTTCGACGCTCCGAGGACATCGATCAACGCGGCGATATCACCGCACCGTCGGGTGGCGTTCGATGAGCTGCCGTTGGCTGACATCCGTCGGGTCCGGGAAGTGCTCGGAGGAACGGCCAACGACGTCCTGCTGGCGGCCACCGCCGGCGGTCTGCGCACTCTGTTCGCCGAACGTGGCGAGGACCTCGAGAGCTCGTTGGTGGCATTCGTCCCGGTGTCGGTGCGGACCGAATCGGAGCAGGGGGCACTCGGGAACCGTGTCTCCGCGATGTTGGTTTCGTTGGCCAGCGGCGTCGAGGACCCGGTGGCCCGATTGCGCCACATCAGCAACGGGGTGCAGACGGCCAAGGAGCAGAGCCGAACCATGGGATCGGAGATGTTCGCAGGGTGGGCCGAGGCCACTTTCCCGGCGTTCGCGTCCCGCTTGTCCCGGTTGGTGACCAATCTGCGGATCTTCGACCACCTGGCTCCGATGTTCAACCTGATCGTGTCCAACGTGCACGGTCCCGATTTCCCGCTCTACCTGGCCGGAGCCCGGATGGTGGCCATGTTCCCGATCGGGCCGATCGTCGAAGGGGTGGGCGTCAACGTCACCGCGTTCTCCTATCTGGACAGCATGTTCGTCGGGGTGCAGGCCTGTTGGGATCTGGTGCCCGATGTCGACACCATCGCCCGAGGTATGCGGGAGTCCCTCGACGAACTGGTCCAAGAGGCCAACCGGCGGGATCGACCGGTGCCGTGGTGGCACGCCGAGCTACCCGCCTGAGCAGGTCGATCGGACCCCAGGGTGGGTCACCGGGGTCGATCCAAGAGGTGGGGCCGCGGGGGTCGGGGAGCGTCGCTCCTTCCGAGGAAGCGGTCGGGCAACTGCTAGGGTGATTGCCTTACGCGGACGTGGCTCAGCTGGTAGAGCATCACCTTGCCAAGGTGAGGGTCGCGGGTTCGAATCCCGTCGTCCGCTCGAAAAGAAGTGCAGGTCAAAGGTAGTTTTAGGGAGCGCCGAGTGGAAGAATCCGCTCGGCGCTCTACTATTGTGCTCTACTATCGCATCATGTCGGGTACCCAAAAGCCTTCAGAATCCGGTGCGGTCAGGACGGTAGAGCGGCGTCGCCAGCGGGGGAGTGGCGGGATTCTGCAGGTCGGCGATCAGGTGTGGCGAGTCGATGTGGAACTCGCTCGTGACTCGGTGACGACGCGTCGGAGACGAGTGTCTCGGACGGTGCGGGGGACCCGTGAGGAAGCCGAGCTGGCACTGGCCCGGCTGAAAGTGGCCGGGCACGAGAAGCGCCTGCCTTCGGGGGGGACCAATGCCCGTTCGGTGTCTGGCGCGTTGGAGCTCTACCTGCAGACGGCAGAGAGCGGGTCGCTGGAGCTAGCGCCGAGGACCGTAATCACCTCCAAGTCGGCGATCAAAGTCATGGGGTCGACGGAACTTCCCGACGGCCGGAAATTCGGGGCGATCCCCTTGAGCCGGCTCACGTGGCAGGACATCGAACACCTCTACGGGGCGATGCGAGTTTCCGGACGGGGGGCGGAATGGATTCGCCGCTGCGCCACCGTCCTGACACGCGGACTTGACCTGGCTCGTAAGCGGGGGTTGATCGATGCCAACCCCTCCAAAGACGCTGTGCGGCCCAAATCGGTGCGGAAGAAGCCGTTTGCGCCCAGCGAAGCTGAGGTGAGGAAGGTCCTCACGACCGTGGCTGCAAAGGATCCGCAGATGGCCAACCTGGCTACGGTGCTCGCAAGTACGGGTATGCGTACGGGCGAGGTCCTCGGTCTCCAATGGGCGGATGTGCAACTGGAGGCGGGTGAGGTACATATAGCTGCGGCGATCACTGACGGGGGACCAGGGGTGGGGGTGGTACGCAAGTCAACCAAGCGGGCCGACTGGCGAGACGTTCCATTGACCGGCGCCGCTTTATCGGCATTGCAACGCCAGGCCGATCGCTATGAGAAGTTATTTGGCCAGCGACCTCCGCCGACCGCCTACATCTTCGGCGGTAGTCCAGATGGAGTTGACCCGCTGCGTCCGGACGGACTGAGCCACGGCTGGGCGCAGTCTCGGGGTAAGTCGACGTTGACCCTCCTCGATCTCCGACACTACGTGGCCACGGCCATGCTCGATGCTGGCGAGTCGTACCGCACAGTGGCCGACATCTTGGGCAACAGCGAAGCGACTCTCCGGCTCCACTACGACGGCAGAACCGGTATCGAGAAGCGCAAGGCGATCACCGCGTTGGAGCTATGAATTCGGCAGAATTGTCATCTGCCGGTCACATCGAATGATGTGTTGGGGCGTCTTATCCGCCACCGATTGACGTCGGTGTCGAGGCGGCCGGAGAGGAAACAACTGACCTCCTTTGACGACTGGACTCGAGGCAACAGGGTCAACTTGGTCAGATGCTGTCGCTGGCTTTCGAAGTGCGACCTCATCGGTCCATTGGGTACTTCTGAGTGCCCGTGAGCAGGAGTTATGGTGATCTGCAGTCCGCCCAGTGCGGTTCGGTAAGACCCAAGTCTCCTAAGGGTCCACGCATGAATAAGTAGCGCGTCGTAATCTGTCGGCATGGAGGTCGCCGATGAGCAACTCGCTGAGTTCTTCGCAACGACCGCTCCTCGATGAGCGCCAGCGACGCATGACCGCGGGTGCTGCGGCCCGCATGCTCGGTCGTGGCGGGACGACGACGGTAGCCCGGTTGGCTCACATG
>JADGOF010000284.1 GCA_017883105.1 Acidimicrobiales bacterium | reverse complement strand
GCGACCCGGGTGCTCAACGGTGGCTCGGTCGGCCCGGAGGCCAGCGCCAACAAGATCCACTGGTCGGAGACCGACCTGGCGATCCACCGGGCAGCCCTGGCCCTGCTGGGTCCCGCGGCCGAGCTCCACGGTGGCGATTCCGATGCCGCGTGGCTGGACGGCTTCCTCTTCTCCCTCGCCGGCCCCATCTACGCCGGCACCAACGAGATCCAACGCAACGTGGTGGCCGAGCGCATGCTCGGCTTGCCGCGGGGCTGAGCCCGAACGGGGCCGCCATGTACTTCGCATTCACCGAGCAGCAGATCGAGTTCCGCGACGCGGTTCGCCAGGTGCTGGCCAAGGAGTGCACCACCAACGACCTCCGGGCCGCCTTCGATGCACCCCCGGCCCGGTCGCCGCGTTGGGCCACTCTCTCCGACATGGGCGTTATCGGCCTGTCGGTTCCCGAGGCAAACGGCGGACTGGGGCTTGGGTTGGTCGACCTGGTCCTCCTCCTCGAAGAGGCCGGTCGGGTGGCCCTTCCCGAACCGTTGATGGAGACCGCCGCCCTGGCCGTGCCGCTGTTGGCCGGACTCGACGGGTCCGGATCGGGTGGTGACCCCCGCCAGGCCTCGTGGCTGGAGGCCATCGCCTCGGGCAAGGTCGCCGCTGCCGTGGGGCCTGCCTCCTCATCGGTTCCCCTCGCCGGCGCCGACGGAGCCGACCTTCTGATGCTCTCGACGACCGGCGGGGACGACGGTCCGGAGATCCATGTCCTCTCCTCGGACCAGGTGACCGTGACTCCGCTGGCATCGCTCGACCCCACCCGACGCCTGGGCATCCCCACCTGGGAGCCGACCCCCGAATCCCGCATCGCCTCGGGGTCGACCGCAGAGCGCTCCATTCTCCTGACGGCCGATCGAGCCGAGGTGGCCACTGCGGCCGAACTGCTCGGTCTGACCGAACGGATGATCACCATGGCTGCCGAGTATGCCAAGGAGCGCCACCAGTTCGGCAAGCCCATCGGGGGGTTTCAAGCCGTCAAACACCTGCTGGCCGGCGCGCAGGTGAAGCTCGAGTTCGCCCGACCGCTGGTCTACGCCGCGGCGTGGTCGCTCGACCAGGGTGAGGATGGTGCCTCGAGAGCGGCGTCGGCCGCCAAGGCCTATGCCTCCGATGCCGCCACCACAGCCGCACAGGTCTCCCTTCAGGTGCACGGCGCCATCGGCTACACCTGGGAGTGCGACCTGCATCTGTTCCTCAAGCGGGCCTGGGCCCTCGGCGAGGCATGGGGGTCGGCCGACGAGCACCGCCAACGGGTACTGGCCTCACTGCTCCACAAGCGCTGAGCAGAAGGACCCCGGTCGGGGTCAGAACCTGGCGAAGGCGTAGATCGGCATGCCGTTGTACTGCGGCGACTGTGAGGGCAGGTAGGGACCGTTGATGATGACGGCCAGCGATCCCGACGGAGCAGGACCCGCGTCACCCTCGACGGTCACGATGGCTCCGTCCGGCCATACCTGCATGACCAGCCCAACATGGAGCGACGTGGCGGTCGAGTACGGACTGGTCCCGTACAGCACGGCGTCACCGGGGACCGGGGTGGCCGAGGGTGGTAGCACCTGGGTGTGCGCCGCGGCCCAGTAGAAGATGCTCCCGGTGAAGGGATAGCTCGACACGGGTACCCCCGACTGCTCCCACACCCACGTGGCGAACAGCGCGCACCACGCCTCGCACGGACCGTAGGGATTGCAGAACGACCCGCGGACGGGATCGTTGGCCACCTGGCTGTCGGCGATGGAGACGATGGCCGATGCGGTGGTCGACGGTGTGCGGTCGGGAGGGTTGGTGAACGAGTACGACCACCCGTCCGGCTCCAGCAGCCAGTAGCCCCCCGTACCCGGTGTCAGCACGATGGCGGCCACCGGTGGCACGTTGGCGGGATCACCGCCGTAACCGCCCGCCAGTGAGCCGTAGTACGGAGCACCATCACCGAAGCCGCTGATGGTGCCGTCGGTGGTCACCAACAGGTACCCCTTGCCATGCGGCGTGACGGTCATCCCCACCACCGGGTTGCTCGGTGCCCTGCCCCCCAGCGAACCGTAGAAGGGTGCGTTGCCGAACGCGAACATCCCACCGTCGGCTGCCACCATCCAGTAGCCGCCGCCCGGGGCCGCGGCCATACCGGTGACCGGTGCCACCAGCGGGGTACCGCCCATCGACCCGTGGAACCCGGCATCGCCGAAAGCAAAGATGCCACCGTCGGAAGCGACCAGCCAATAGCCCTTGCCATCCCCGGTGGCGGCCATCCCGACCACCGGCCGGTTCAACGGGGTGCCACCCATCGAACCGTAGAACCGGGCGTCCCCGAAGGCGAACACACCACCGTCGAGCGCCACCAGCCAATAGCCCCCACCATCGGGTGTGGCCGCCATCCCCACCACCGGTCCGGTAAGATTGAGGGCGCCGAGAGAACCGTGGAACGCGGCGTCGCCGGCGGCGAAGACACCACCGTCCGCCGATGCCAACCAGTAGCCTTGGTGCGCCGCAGTCGATGCCGGATTGACGGCCATGGTGACCATCACCGAGTTCAACTTCCCCGCCCCCAGCGAGTTGATCGACTGGGCGTTCCCGAAGCTGATCACGCCTCCGCCCTGGTAGACGTGCGGTCGGGTGATGCTGAGGCCGAGGTCGGCCGCCTGGGCCGATCCGGGCGTCGCCACCACCGTCATCAGGACCCCAACCAAGCCGAGCACCGCGGCGAGTCCGCCGGAGCGGACGGCCCGTGGCGCCCGGTCTCCCTGCTGCCCGCCACCCATGCGGTACGCGCCACTGTCGGTCCCCGTCCTGGTCATCGAGCAGCCCGCTGATACCCCATCTAAGCCATGCTAGACAACCAGGCCGGTGCAGACCCACGGATTCCGATGACGTCTCGATCAGGAGGACGTCCTCCCAGGTCAGCCTCATTTTTTTCCTCCCGGATCTCGGCCGTCGCCGACTCGCTCACCGGGGACTCACCGGCCGGCCATCCCTGGCGTTCGGCACCGCCCGCACCGGCAGGAATCGCAGATGCCAACTGCCATGTGGGCTGGTATTGTGGTCGACTCACCACTGAGAGTGGTATTCATGCCAGACAGGAGCATCCGATGGATGACAACTCTCGGTGACGCCACGACCGAGCCAGCCCGAGCCGTTCGTCCGGGGGGCGCCCTATCCCGCAGCGGGAGAGGTGCCCTATCCCAGGGCCAATCCCACCGATAGGGCACGGCTCCCCGCCGATGTCTGGCGTGCCGCCACCATCCCGGTAGGGGTGCGGCTGGAGCTGGTCGGCGATGCCCAGGCCGTCGACATCGCCTACCGCACCACCTCGGGCAACCTCGGCTACCGCGGCGACGGCGGCGGCATCGTCTTCTCCGTGTGGCGTGGTGGCCGGCAGGTCGCCGAGGAGGCGGCGGTCCTCGGGGACGGACTGATCCGCCTGCCCCTCGACGGCACGTCGATTGACAGGCCGGCCATCGTCTACCTGCCCGAGGGGATGCGACCACTCATACTCTCCCTCACCGCGGTTGAGGGGGGATCGCCCCGGCACCGGGTCTCCCCCGTTGGCTGGCCTACGGCGACTCAATGACTCAGGGCTGAATCGCCTCGGGGCCTTCCCATACATGGGCGGCCATCGCCGCCCGCAAGAACGGCCTCGACCTGGTCAACCTGGGCTACGCCCAAGCCGGTCGGGGGGAGATCGTCTCAGCCGAGCACATCGCCGGACTGGCGGCGGACATCATCACCATCGCCTACGGGGTCAGCTGTTGGACCCGCACGCCCCACAGCATTCACCGGCATGGTCGTCGAGGGATTCCGGGCGTTTCTCGATGTGGTCCGCCAAGGTCACCCGGCCACTCCGGTCGTGGTCGTCAGCCCGCTCCGTCGTCCTGACGCCGACGGCGTGCGCAACAAGTTGGGGGCGTCCCTGACCGACATCCGCCATGCCATCGAGTCGGTGGCCCGCGAGCGCATCGTCTCCGGCGATGCCGCGCTCTCCCTCGTGACCGGCGAAGGCATCATCGGCGAGG
>JADGOF010000283.1 GCA_017883105.1 Acidimicrobiales bacterium | reverse complement strand
CAGGTCGTCCTCGACGAGGTGGGCAAGTCACGGTTCGCCGAGTTTCTGGTTTCGTGACCCGGATCCAGCCCGACCGGCCAGGCGGGTTCACCCCGCCCCCTTATCCCTATGACCGACTGTGGGAATTGAGGGAGCGGGCCGTTGACCGGTTCGGAGCGGACGGCATGGTGGACTGCTCGATCGGCACGCCGTGTGATCCGCCTCCTGCGGTGGTGCTGGAGGCGATAGCCACGTCCGGATCGGAACGGGGGTACCCCACCTCACCGGGGTCACCGGCTCTTCGCGCCGCCGCCGCCCGATGGCTCGAGCGGCGCTTCGGTGTATCGGTCGATCCCGACCACCAGGTGGCGGCCTGCGTCGGCACCAAGGAGTTCGTGGCGTCGGCCGCCCAGTACCTCCGCCTGCGCACCCCGTCACGGGACACCGTGCTCTATCCGGCGGTGTCCTACCCGACCTACGCCATGGGGGCGCTGCTCGGGGCATGCCGGCCGGTGCCGGTGCCCGAGCTCCCCGACGGTGGGCTGGATCTGGCCTCCATCGACCCGGATGACGCTGCCCGGGCCCTGATGCTGTGGATCAACTCGCCGTCCAACCCGACCGGGCGGCTGACCGACCTGGAGGTGTCGGCAGAGTGGGGAAGGGGCCACGGGATCCCGGTGTTCTCCGACGAGTGCTACGCCGAGTTCACCTGGGACGGTCCTCCCCGCTCGGTGTTGGAGTCCGGGCCGAACGGCGTGGTTGCCGTGCACTCACTGTCCAAGCGGTCCAATCTGGCCGGAGTGCGGGCCGGCATCTATGCCGGAGACACCGAACTGGTTGACTATCTGCTTGACGTGCGCCGCCACGGAGGACTGATGGTCCCGGGTCCGGTGCAGGCGGGCGCGGCGGCGGCCTTCGACGACGACGTCCACGTGGCGGAGCAGCGGAAGCGCTACTGGGATCGCTTGGGATTCCTGGCCGAGTTCCTCGAAAGTGTGGGCCTTCCCGTGGTGATGCCGGCCGGCGGCTTCTACCTCTGGGTGCCGGTGCCGGCAGCGGTCACCGGGGGCGGGTGGACGGTGGCGGAGACCCTGGCCCTGGAGGGCGGACTCCTGGTCAGCCCGGGGGAGTTCTACGGTCCCGGCGGTGCGGGCTTCGTCCGGGCGGCGGTGGTGCAGCCGATGGCGCGGCTCGAGGTGGTGGCCGGACGCCTCGCCGGTCGGGACGTCACCTCGGCGCAGTAGCCGGCATGCCGCCGGCCACGACGAGACCGGCCGCGCCCCAGGGGTAACGTCTGCACCCATGGCAGATCTCCAGTCCCAGATCGAAGAACTATGGACCCGGGCGGCCGAGCTGGGGCCCTCGCACACCGGTGCTCTGGTGACAGTGACCGAGGCGATCACGCTGTTGGACTCCGGCGAGGCCCGAGTGGCCGAGGTCGATCCGGCCACCGATCAGGTGGTGGTGCACCAGTGGCTGAAGCACGCCATCTTGATGCTGTTCCGTCTCCGGGCCATGGAGACGATGGAGGTCGGTCCGTTCGAGTACGCGGACAAGCTCCCGCTGAAGCAGAACTATGCCGCGGCAGGGGTCCGGGTGGTCCCCGGTGCCTCGGCCCGATGGGGCTCCTTCCTGGGGAGCGGGGTCATCTGCATGCCCAGTTACGTCAACATCGGTGCCCGGGTCGGGGCCGGGTCCATGGTCGATACCTGGGCCACCGTCGGTTCGTGCGCCCAGATAGGCGAGCAGGTCCACCTCTCGGGTGGGGTGGGGATCGGCGGGGTGCTCGAACCCGCGCAGGCCGCGCCGGTGATCATCGAGGACGAGGTGATGATCGGCAGTCGGTGCATGATCACCCAGGGTGCCCGGGTCGGTCGCGGCTCGGTGGTGGGGGAGGGCACCATCCTCAATCCCTCCATCCCGGTGATCGACGCCGAGAGCGGCGAGGAACTGAGCCGTGGGCACGTCCCCCCGTGGTGTGTGGCGGTACAGGCCTCCCGCCGGCGGGAGTTCCCCGGCGGGGAGTTCTTCCTGCCGTGCGTGCTGGTCATCCGACGGCTCACCGAGGGACAGCGCCACGACAAGGCCCAGTTGAACGACATCCTGCGCCACCATGGGGTGTCCGTGTGACTACCGAGATGCCCAACGGCCTGCTCGGACTGACCACCGCACTGGTCGCCATCCCCTCGGTTAGCCACCACGAAGGACCGATGGCCGACGCGGTCGAGGCCGCGCTCCGGCTGTGCTCGTGGCTGTCGGTGGAGCGGGTCGGTGACAACGTGGTCGCCCGCACCCATCTCGACCGGGGCCGCCGGGTGGTGCTGGCCGGCCATCTCGACACCGTCTCGCCTGTGGGCGGCAACGAGGAGCCCCGCATCGAGGGCGACACGCTCTTCGGCGTGGGCAGCGCCGACATGAAGGGTGGCCTCGCCGTCTTCCTCCACCTGGCCGGCAGCATTCCCGAACCGGCAGTGGACGTGACGTGGTGCTTCTATGTGTGCGAGGAGGTGGACCAGCAGTTCAACGGGCTCCGCCACCTCTGGCAGGAGCGGCCCGATCTCCTCGAAGGCGATGCCGCCGTCCTGGGTGAGCCCACCGGGGGCGTCGTCGAAGCCGGGTGCCAGGGCACCTTGCGGGTGCGGATCGAACTTGAGGGACGGAGGGCTCACACCGCCCGCCCGGGCGAGGGACGCAACGCCATCCACCGCCTGGCCCCGATCCTCACCGCGATCGCCGGGTACGAGAGCCGGCACCCAGTCCTCGACGGATGCGAATTCGCCGAGCAGCTCCAGGTGGTGCGCATCGATGGCGGCGTGGCCGGCAACGTGGTGCCGGACGCGTCCTCGCTGCTCATCAACCACCGGTTCGCCCCCGATCGGACGGTCGACGAGGCCGAGTCATCGATCAGGGCGTTGGTAGCATCCCACCTCGAACCGGGGGATCGTTGGGAGCTGGTCGACTGTGCGGCCGGGGCCCCGCCCGCGCTCGACCATCCGCTGCTGGCGGACCTGGTGACCGCCACTCAGGCGCTGCCGCGGGCCAAGCTCGGGTGGACGGATGTGGCCTCGTTCTGGTCGCACGGGATCCCGGCGGCCAACTTCGGGCCGGGCGACCCCTTCCTCGCCCACACCCCCGGCGAGTTCGTGACCATCGCAGAGCTGGAGGGGGCGGCCGCGGTGCTCGACTCCCTGGTACGGAACGACCGGTAGGGTCGCCGTATGGCTCGTTCCCCACGCACGCTCGGTTCCCGTGGTCTCGTCGTCTCCGCCGAGGGACTCGGCTGTATGGAGATGAGCGAGTTCTACGGCCGTGGCGACGAAGCTGAATCGGTCGCCACCATCCACCGGGCCCTCGAGCTCGGGGTCAACTTCCTCGACACCGCCGATATGTACGGCCCCTACCTCAACGAGGAGCTGGTCGGCCGGGCCATTGCCGGCCGCCGTGACCAGGTGGTGTTGGCCACCAAGTTCGGCATCGTGCGCAGCGACGATCCGACGGTGCGGTCGATCAAGGGGGACGCGGTCTACGTCAAACAGGCGTGTGACGCCTCGCTCCGCCGTCTGGGCGTCGACCACATCGACCTCTACTACCAACACTGCTCCGACGGCTCGGTTCCCATCGAGGAGACGGTGGGGGCCATGGCCGAGTTGGTCGGTGAGGGAAAGGTCCGCTATCTCGGACTCTCCGAGGCTGCGCCCGACACTCTGCGCAGGGCGGTGGCCGTCCATCCCATCGCCGCCCTCCAGAGCGAATGGTCCCTGTGGAGCCGGGACATCGAAGGCAGCGTGATCGACACGGCGCGGGAGCTGGGTGTGGGCATCGTGGCCTACAGCCCGCTCGGGCGGGGGTTCTTGACCGGGCAGATCACCTCACGTGCGGACTTCGCCCCGGATGACTTCCGCCCGTACCTCCCGAGGTTCTCGGAGGAAAACTTCGATCACAACATCGAGCTGGTCGACCAGGTGCGCGACCTGGCCGAGGCCAAGGGCTGCACCCCGGGTCAGCTGGCACTCGCCTGGGTGTTGTCCCGGGGTGATGATGTGGTGCCCATCCCGGGGACCAAGCGCCGCACCTATCTCGAGGAGAAC
>JADGOF010000282.1 GCA_017883105.1 Acidimicrobiales bacterium | reverse complement strand
GACGACGACGGTTCATTTGGCCAGCCTGGTCGACCTGGAGTCTGCGCACGAATCGCACGGCGCCTCGGCAGGGTCGCGCTCAATGCAACAGTGCCGTCGTGAGTACCTACGGGACCTCTTGGTCACTCACGGCGTCCTTCCTCAACGCGACAAGTACCTGGCTGCCTTCGAGCGGTGGAGCGTTGTCCGTCTCCAAGCAATCAAGGATCCCGACGACCGCCAGCTCATCCGCACCTACCTGCGCTGGCACATCCACCGTCGCCTCCGAGAGCGAGCCGAGACCGGCGCTCTGCACGAGTCGACCACCGGCCAGGCCCGCCAGCAGACCAACACAGCGGTGCACTTCCTTGGCTGGCTCCACGCACGAGGACATGCGCTCGCCGACTGCCGACAGAGCGACGTTGACGACTGGTTCGCAGCACCACCCACTACTCGCTGGGCCGCCCGCGGCTTTCTCGTCTGGGCCATTTCGCACCGGCGCTGCCCACGCCTCAAGATTCCCTACTGCCGGGGAGCGACCGCACCCGCACTCTCCCGGGTCCAGCTGGTCGCCACGCTGCGCCATCTCCTCGACGACGACACCATCGAACTGGGCGACCGGGTGGCAGGACTACTTGTCCTGCTCTTCGCCCAACCTGTCGCCCGCATCCGCTCCCTCGCAGTCGGCGACCTCGAACAGCGAGGCGACGAACTGTGGCTCCATGTCGGTGCCGCATGTCTGCCCCTCCCGGAACGTCTCGCCCTGCTCATCACGGAACTCATCAGCCAGCGCCGCAACATGGACACCGCCGCCAATCCTGATTCTTCGTGGCTGTTCCCCGGGTTCTCCCCCGGACAACCCATCCAAGCAAGAAACCTGGCCGGGCGGCTCGCTCACATTGGTGTCACCAGGCTCGGACGACTCGGCGCCCTCAAGCAGCTGGTCTCCGACGTGCCCGCACCCGTGCTCGGCGAACTCATCGGCTACAGCCCCAGGATCGTTGCCAAACACGCGGTGGACCAAGCCATCGATTGGAACAACTACGCCGGGCTCAAAGCTCGGGATGGACAGACCTGACGACGAGAACATGCGGAGGTGGATAATGCGTCTCCAGCAATAGGCATGTCGGCGGTCCGGTATTCGCCCTGGACTGCTGACTTCAACCTGGGAGATGAGACCGTGTCATTCCACTACAGGAGCGCTGCAAGCTCTTCTGTAGAAACCCCGGCTTGACGTAGAACAGACCGTAGCGTCCCACGAGCGAGTTCCTTGTGAAGCGGCACGATGGCAACTCGACCGTGGTCGTGACGCAGTTCGATGTGGCTACCCCGTTGGCTGACCCGAACGAATCCCACCTTGGCCAGAGCTCGGACTACTTCTGCTCCCGAGACGACCGGAAGAGCCGGACTCACGCAGTGAGGCGCAAGGTGGCAATGATCGGTGGTTCCAAACCGTCAGGGAGAACCTCATCCTCGAAGTAGAGCTCGAGGGCTTCTTTGAGGTTTGCAAGGGCCTCCTCAGCCGTCTCGCCCTGGCTCGCGACCTCAACGTCCAGGCACCGTGCCACGTACCAGGGGTCCTCGTGGGTAATCGCTGCCGTGAATTCCATAGAATCCATCGTATGGGACGGTTCGCGCACCGTTCCGATCGCTGTTGCAAACATGCAGGTCAAGGACACGGGTCGCGCTAGAGGACACAATACGAACCCGGTGCCGCATATTTCATGGGATGCATGTTCTCCGGAGGCCCGCATACCTCCAGCAGGCTTCTCTGACCTGCCCAACCGGGGCCGGTCCAGCGACCGCGCCCGCCCATCCACGTGGGTGGTGTCGGACCTCGTCGCACCCTTCCTCTTGTGGCCCGCTACGCCGACGTGTGGAGCATGCCCACCTACGGGTTGGCCGACTGGGAGGCTAGCCAAGGTCTGTTGGATGTCGAATGCGAACGCATCGGCCGAGACCCGGCGGCTATCCGCCGGTCCCATCAGGCGGTGCTGGTGTTGGTGCCGACCGAGTCACTCGTGGATGAGGCCAGGCAACGGGCGCTCCACCGCTACCCCGGCCGCGGTTGGGGGGTGGTCGAGGCCGGCTATGTCGGGACTCCGCGATGGTGATCGAACGCATGACCGCGGCCGTCGAGCAGGGGATCTCGCTGTTCATCTTCTTTGCCCATGACCGGGGAGAACGGGAGACCCTCGAACTGTTTGGCCGAAGAGGTTATGCCCGCCTTCGCCTGAGTGAACACGCAGTTCGAGGGCGATGTCGCCACCCACTGGACGACGATTGCCCAGGTTCTCAACGTCGGCATATCAATTGACACCCCAAACGCCAATTGCAGTTGATTTGCACCGATCGCCAGGTGTACAGTTCGCCCGCAGCATTTGGGCTCAGGCAAACGGGCCCGTGAAAAGTCTGAGTGAAGTTGCCAAGGAGTCCCAATGAATATGAAGCGGACGGTTCCCGACCGGAGCGGCAAATCCAGGACGGGAAAGGGCTTCATGACCGGTCTGTCCCGCTGGGCCGGCAGGGTGCTCGGGGCACTCGCCGTGTCCGTAGTGGCGATAGCCAGCGTCGCGCAAGCGCCGAACGCGTCGGCGGCGACACCTTCTCCCGCTCCCTCTTCGGCGGCAGTTGCGCATACGGCGTCGGGATTGCCGCCCGCCCAACAGGCAGCGGCTGGCATCCCCCGGGGTTTCGTCTACCCGATCGGCAAGGTCCCGCGGGCGTCAGGGGCGTCGGTACCGACTTCGAGCAATCCGAATTGTCCAGGTTGCGCGCCACCGTTGGCGTTTACAGCCAATGACCCGGTGGCGGGTGGAGTCAGCGGAACGCCGGGCCATGTGACGATCACCCCGATCTTTTGGGCACCGGGAGGCTACAGCTTCCCTGCCGGGTATAACTCCACCATCGACCAGTACCTCGCCGATGTGGCCGCCGCCAGTGGCACCAACGGGAACGTCTTCAGCGTCGCCGATGAGTACTACCAACAGCTGGGCGTCAATCCGAAAGCATTCATCTCCTACCAGGTCACTGCCGGCACCGAGGTGGACGCGAACCACGCCTACCCAGCACAAGGGGGGGGGAGTGGTTGCACCGCCGAACCGGGCTTCGGTCTGACCGCCTGCGTCACCGACGGCGCGCTGCAGACAGAGGTGGCGTCGGTCCTGTCCGCCCACACCCTCACTGCCGATGACTCACATATCTACATGGTATTTTTCCCGCCGAACGTCCAGACCTGCGTGGGTCCGGGCGACCCGACCACCGTCGGGTGCTCGTATTCCGGCCCCGGCAGTAACGGGCAGTACTGCGGCTACCACGGCGCGTCCTTCCCAGGCGGCCATACCGCCCTGTACGCCAACGAGCCCTATGTACCGCTCAGCGGTTGTAGCGGTGGAGAGGCGCCCAACAACGCGGAGGCAGACGCCGAGATCAGTATCCTCAGCCACGAGGCGAACGAAACCATCACCGACTACGCCAACGCCTGGCGGGACAACGGCGGTTCTGGTTACGAAAATGGGGACGAGTGCGCCTACACCTATGGCTATCCGCTCGGGGGCTCGTACGGGGGTGGGACGGCGTACAACCAGGTGATCAACGGACACGACTATTACACCCAGGACGAGTTCTCCAACGCCAACTACGCGTTGAACCAAGGCGACGTCAACTTTGCTGTGGGCGGCACTCAGGTTGTTGGCTGTATTCAGCGTCCCAATTCGGTGGCCACCAAGTTGGTCGTCACGGCCCCGGCCACCGCCAATGTCGGGACCCCCGTCTCGGTCACGGTGAAGGCCGTCGACAGCATAGGGAACACCGTGACGGGCTACACCGGCACCGTCCACTTCACCAGCACCGATGGAGCTGCCACCCTGCCGGCCGACTACACCTTCGTGGCCGGTGACAACGGCTCCCATACCTTCAACGTCACCTACAACACCGTCGCCACCCAGACGGTGACCGCCACCGACACCAATACCGGCACCATCACCGGCACCTCCGGGAACACGGTGGTCGTGACACCGAGCACCCCACCGACGATCTCGAGCTTCACACCCACTTCGGGTATCACCGGGAGCACGGTGACGATCACCGGCACCTACTTCAGCGGAGC
>JADGOF010000281.1 GCA_017883105.1 Acidimicrobiales bacterium | reverse complement strand
CCGTTCGGCTTCCGAGACCAGGGCCTCGACCATCTCGTCCTCGGGCACCACCCGGACGATCTTCCCCTTGATGAACAGGTGGCCCCGCTTGCGGCCGGCAGCGATGCCCAGATCCGCTTCGCGGGCCTCGCCCGGACCGTTGACGACGCATCCCATGACCGCCACCTGAATGGGCAGGTTGCGGTTCTCGAGTGCCTCCTGGGCGGCCTTGGCCACCGCGATCACATCGATCTCCGCCCGGCCGCAGCTGGGACAGGCGATGAGATCGAGGCCCTTGCGCTCCCGCAGCCCGAGGACTTCGAGCAGTTGACGACCGGCCCGGGCCTCTTCGACCGGATCGGCAGTCAGCGAGTAGCGGATGGTGTCCCCGATACCCTCGGCCAGCAGGGTGGCGATCCCCGCAGTGCCCTTCAACAGGCCCGCCGGCGGCGGCCCGGCTTCGGTCACCCCGAGGTGCAGCGGGTGGTCGAACGTCTCCGATGCCAGGCGGTAGGACTCGATCATCAACGGCACCGAGGACGCCTTCACCGAGATCTTCACGTCATCGAACCCGACCTCGGCGAAGTAGGCCAGTTCCATGTGTGCCGATTCGACCAGGGCCTCGGGAGTCGCTCCCCCGAATCGCTTGTACAGGTCGGGATGGAGCGACCCGGCGTTGACGCCAATGCGGATGGGCACACCGCGATCCTTCGCCTCGGAGGCCACCTGCTTGATCTCGTGGGCCTTGCGCAGATTGCCCGGGTTGAGCCGCAGCCCCTGTACCCCGGCCTCGAGGGCGGCCAGGGCCATCTCGTGGTGGAAGTGGATGTCGGCGATGATCGGCACCGGCGACCGGGGCACGATCCGGGCCAGCCCCTCTGCCGCCGCCTCTTCGTTGCAGGTGCACCGGACCAGGTCGGCACCCGCCGCGGCCAGCGCGTAGATCTGGGCCAGGGTCGCCTCGGCGTCCGCCGTCTTGGTGGTGGTCATCGACTGCACGGTGACCGGTGCCCCACCGCCGACGGCCACCCCACCCACGTGGATCTGGCGGGTGGGCCGGCGATCGGTGATAGTCCAAGTCGTTCGTCCCATCTCCCCAGACTAGGGCGACCGGCACTGCGGTCGGCTGCAGGCCTCAGCCGAAGGGATTGGCCATGGGATGGAGAATGTCCGTCAGCAGCGAGGTGGCGAAGAGGACGCCGAGGAACATCAGCATGAGCCAGGTGAAGGGCATCAGCTTGGCCACGTCGGCGTGGTACATCACCTTTCGGCGGCCGGTACGGATCTTCTCGTAGACGGCAATGGCCACATGGCCGCCGTCGAGGGGCAGCATGGGGAAGAGATTGAAGATCCCCACGAAGATGTTGATGGAGATCAGGATCAGCAAGAGGTCGCCGAAACCGGCGTGGGCCGCCTGCCCGGCTGTCCGCACCGCGCCCACGATGGACTCCACCCGGGTGCCGTTGACCGCGGCCTGATTGGCCGCCTTGGCGCTGGTCACCTGGTTGAAGCGCTCGGCCACCCCACTGGGCGAGAAGAGGTGGCCGACCCCGATGACCGATGCCCAGGTGAAGCGCACAAGATCCGATCCGGTGGAGGCCAGGGCATCCAGGGGAGTCGCCCGCTGCACCGGCGATCCCAGGCTCACCCCGACGATTCCGTACGGAGCCGAACCGGGCGGGGCCACCACACCCTCCTCGTGGAGGGTCCGGCCGTTGGCCGGGACGACGGTGAGGGTCTTGCGCTGTCCTCCGCGGTCGACCACCACGGTCACCGGTTGGTCGGGGTGGTCGCGGATCGTGGAAGTGAGAGTGTCCATGTTTCCGGCGATGGGCCTCCCGTCCACCGAGACGACGATGTCGCCCGGTCGGACGCCGGCCACCTGGGCCGGACCCGGCCTGCCCCCGACGGTTGCCGCTCCCTGGATCTGCACCTGGTTGGCGTTGGCCACCCCGACGAAGGTCAGCAGCGCCCACAGCAGGAGGAAGGCCATCAGAAAGTGCATGGCCGACCCGGCGACTGCCACCAACAGTCGGGAGTGGAACGGCTGTTCGCGGTAGGTGCGTGGTTCGTCGGCCGGATCCACCTCCTCCAGGTTGGTCATCCCGGGGATCTTCACGTACCCGCCCAGGGGGAAGGCCTTGACCCCGTACTCGGTCTCGCCCCGCGTGAACGACCACAGGCGCGGCCCGAATCCGAGGAAGTACTCGGTGACCTTCATCCCGCCCCGCTTGGCCGCCAGCAGGTGGCCGAGCTCGTGGACCATCACCATCACGATGATGCAGACGATCACGATCAACAGATCGGTCGAGCCAGTGGCGATCGCCACCAGGGTGATGAGGAGGGCCACGCCGACCAGCTCGGCCACCGCCCTCCGCGGCGACTTCACCTTGTCGTGGAGCTCCTCGGGGGCCGGGGGCCGCGGCTCGATGATCGGGGTGCGGGTGTCCGTCGAGCTCACGCGGCCGCCTCTCGCACCGCGACCACACCTTTGGCCAGGCGGCGCGCCGAGGCGTCGGCGTCGAGGACGTCGTCCACCGTGCGCCGATGCGCTCCCTGCGCATCGGCGGTGGTCCCAGGGGGGTCGTAACCGTCGAGCGTGGCCGCCACCACCTCGGCGATGGCCGTCCAGGTGATGCGGCCGGTCAGGAAAGCATCCACGGCCACCTCGTTGGCGGCATTCAGCCAGGCCGGTGCCAGATCGCCGGTCCGTCCGGCCTGATAGGCGATGTCCAGGCACGGGAAGAGGGCCCGGTCCGGCTGCTCGAACTGGAGGGAGGTCAGCTGGGTCCAGTCGATGGCTCCAAACGCCTGGCCCAGGCGTTCGGGGTAGGCCAGCGCGTACCCGATGGGAAGACGCATGTCGGGCATCGACAGCTGGGCGACCACGGCCCCGTCGGTGAACTCCACCATCGAGTGGACAATGGACTGGGGGTGGACCACCACGTCGATGGCGTCGTAGGGAATCCCGAACAGCTCGTGGGCCTCGATCACTTCGAGCCCTTTGTTCATCAAAGTGGACGAGTCCACCGTGATCTTCGGTCCCATCGACCAGGTCGGATGGTTGAGGGCCTCGGCCACGTCGACCGTGGCCAGGTCCTCTCGGCTCCTACCCCGGAAGGGGCCGCCCGAGGCGGTGAGCAGCAACCGGGCCACATCGGAGGCCCGGCCGGCCCGCAGGCACTGGTGGACGGCGCAGTGCTCGGAGTCGACAGGGACGATCTCTGCACCCTCGGTCCGGCGGGCCTGCTGCACGACCGGAGCACCGGCGATGATCGACTCCTTGTTGGCCAGAGCCAACCGCCGCCCGGCCCCCAGGGCAGCCAGGGTGACCGCCAGGCCGGCGAACCCCACCACGCCGTTGACCGCGACATCGGCCACGGTGGCGATCGACGCCAGGCCCTCGGTGCCCACCACCAGTTCGATGCCGGGCGGGAGGAGCCGGGCCAGCGCACGGGCCTGGTCGGGATCTCCGATGGCCACCACTGCGGGGCGGAGGTTCCGGGCCTGGGCCGCCAGGGTCTCGACCGAGCGGTACGCACCCAACGCCACCACGGTGAACCGTTCGGGGCACCCTTCGATCACGTCGATGGCCTGGGTGCCGATGGAGCCGGTCGACCCGACCAGGCTCACCGACACCGGTTCGCCGGGGCCCATGCCCGTAGGTGCGGGCTGACCAGCCCCGGTGGACGTCGACCCCAGGCCGTTGATCGAGGTAGTCATACCCCTAGCCTGCCCGAACTTCAGGCAATATTCAGGGCACGGACCAGGTAGTAGGTGGCCGGAAGCACGAACAAGAGCGCATCGACCCGGTCGAGGACGCCTCCGTGGCCCGGAAGCAGCGTTCCCATGTCCTTGAGCCGGAGGTCGCGCTTCAGCAGCGACTCGCAGAGGTCACCGAGTGGAGCAACCACGGCCACCACCACGCCGAGCAGGGCCGCATTTGCCGGCGACCACGGATGGATCGCTCCGACTACCACGGTGGAGACCAGGATGGAGAAGACGGCACCACCCATCAACCCTTCCCAGGTCTTGTTGGGACTGATCGAGGGGGCCAGCGGGCGGCTCCCCAGCCATCCGCCGATCACCAGCGCGCCGACATCGTTGGCC
>JADGOF010000280.1 GCA_017883105.1 Acidimicrobiales bacterium | reverse complement strand
TCGTCGACGACGTCCATCCAGGGATCGTCCTGTGCTGGTCAAGCAGCTCATCGGGATGGGTGGCGCTTGTCGCATACGGCGACGAGAGCGGCGTGTTGCACGTCGGACCGCTACCAGCGGCCAGGCTGCGCCCCGTCTAGCCGCCGCTGGGTAGCCCCCAGCCGTGCCTAATCGGCTCGCTATTGTGGGCTGGATCGAGGGGTCTATCACCGACTCCGCAGACAACGCCCGCTTGGCCGTTTGACCCTGATCGAGTTCGAGACCAGCATGACCACAACGGGTAGCCCCGTTTGGGGCAGGTGAAAGAGTCACTTGAGTCTTCCAGCGGTCCCTTTCGATAACAGATGGGAGCGGCGACGTGTCCTCGCTACCGCTGTGGCTGTTGATCATCATTTTCGTTGCTGCGGGTGCGGTCGTCTGGTTCGCCGGCATTCAGTTGTCGAAGACCACTGACGTCCTCGACTCTCGCTTTCACCTCGGCAGTGCCCTCGGGGGGCTCATCGTGTTGGCCCTCGCGACGAACCTGCCGGAGATGGCCATCACGGTCAGCGCCGCGATCAGCGGCCATGTCGATGTGGCCGTCGGGAACATCCTCGGTGGTATCGCCCTGCAGACCGTCGTGCTGGTCGCGCTCGACGCATTCGGCAAACGAGGCAAGGGGGTCAAGCCCCTCACCTACCGGGCGGCCTCGCTCACGCTGGTGCTGGAGGCGATCGTTGTCATCGCGGTCCTCTCCGTCGTGGTCGCGGGAAGTCAGCTCCCGTCGACCCTCGTGTTCCTCCGGATGGCTCCAGCCGGGGTGCTCATCGCCGTCCTCTGGGTCGTCGGGCTGTTCCTGGTGCGCCAGGCGGGGGCGGGTCTTCCGTGGCACGAGAGCGGGAACGCTCCCGCGAGCAGTCAGCATCAGAACGGGCATCGGAATCGTACGTCGAGCTCACATGCTGGTGCTGGCGGCGGCGCGAAGATGAGCGCCGGAAAGGCCGGAGCGATTTTTGCGGTGTCGGCGCTGGCGACGCTCGTGGCGGGCGTCGTGCTGGAGTTGGCCGGCGATACCGCATCTACCCGGCTCGGAGTATCCGGAATCATTTTCGGTGCCACGATCTTGGCCGTGGCGACCTCGCTGCCCGAACTGTCCACCGGCCTGCAATCCATCAGACAGGGCGACGACAACCTCGCCGTGAGCGACATCTTCGGAGGGAATGCCTTCCTCCCGGTGCTCTTCTTGGTCGCCACCGTCATCTCCGGCAAGGCTGTCCTGCCCTCCGCGAACGCGACCGACATCTACCTCACCGCGATCGGCATCCTGCTCACCGTCGTGTACGCCGTCGGGCTCATCTTCCGGCCCACGCGCAAGATCGCGGGCATGGGCGTCGACTCCGTGACCGTGCTAGCCCTTTACCTCGTCGGCATAGCAGGGCTCTTCACCATCGCGAGCTGACCGTGCGGTGGCCCTGCCCGGTCGAGCCGTCGAACACGTCAATGGATGCTTCAACCTCATAACAGATCGCAGCCACCGAACGCTGCACCAACGAGACCAACCGGGTCGAGCGGACCCGCACACCCTGCCCGCCCGGGGACACCCACTCGACCTGGCGGCGCAGCAACCCGGTGCGAAAATCCAGCTCCCGCTCATGCGCGATGACTTGTCCGTAGCGAACATCGAAGGGCTGATCATCCACCAGCAGACGGATCAGTTTGCCGTTGGTGACGTTTATGACCGTCTACCCGGACTCGGGGTAGCCGTAGCCAGCCTCGGCGTAGGGCAGCGGACGCACCTCGAAGCCACCCGTCCTACCGGAAGCCCCGAACACCGCCATCACCGCCACGCGGATAGTTTAGCGACTGAATGAGATCGCGTCCTGCGGGTGGGTGCTGTTGCGGTTCGGTGAGGGTGCCAAGGGGGCCGTGGCTGATCAGACGGGCCAGGACCAGCGCCTGCGTGCACGATCCCGCCCCGGCTCGCCGCCTCGTTAAGCCCGAGCACCGGATCGACGGCGACGGAGTAGTCGGCTGGGCGCGAGCAGGATCCGGTGCGGGCGCTAGGCGCTTCCTCGCTGCTGGATTCGTTCGTGAAACCCGGGAAAGGCCGCCGGCGGCGGGCCGCCGGGCCTCCGGGCTAAAGGAGGGTCCGTGCCGGACTCCTCAGGCGGCGTGCACGATGGCGGCGTCCTCAGGCGGCGTGCACGATGGCGGCGTACGGGCCGACGCCGACCAGTCGGGAGCCGGCGATATCGCCGCTGGGCAGCACCAGAACAGTCACGGCACCGCTTTGAGGGTCGAAATCGATGTCGGACACGCTGCCGAGCTGTTCACCATCTGTGGTGAGCACCCGCTTGCCGAGCACGTCATGTGCCGTTCCGGACAGTTCCTTCACCGCGTCGTTGGCGCCCTTCAGCACCTCGCCATCCGGCACGGTGACCGCGTCGGTTCCGAACGCGGTGATGTCGCTCCAAAGGACCGTGTCGCCGTGGCCAGATCCCCTGACGGTTACCGCGACAACAGTGTGTGACCGCGGGTCAATCACGAGGTCGGCTACCCGACCCACCGTCTCGGCAGTGCCAGTGCTGACGACTTTGCGTCCCTTCACCTGGGTGTAGAGCATCAGCCCTGCCCCTCCAGGTTCTTGCGGAACGCCTTCACGGCAGCGCCGAACCCGGCCAAGTCGTGGGCCACAAAGTCCTTGGCGGCAGCCGGCACCATCACGTGCTCACCGGAGGCTGACAGCGTGTCAGGCAGCGGCAGGAACACCTTCGCGCTGTGCGTCCCGAGCGCTTCCGAGGCGGACACCTCGTAGCCGACCACGTCACAGGTTCGCCGCTCGCTCACCTCGAGGATGACGTCCACCACGGTGCCCAGCAGGATGCCGGTGTCGGTGAGCACCTCAGAGCCCAGTACGTTGCCCCCCGACCCCCCGGGCCGAACCGAAGCGTCGAGGATCTCGGTCACGGAGGAGACCACGTCCTCATCGCGGATCATCACAGCGTCCGGGCCGAGCGCCATCACCGCCGACCACGACAGCCCTTGCTTCAGCGGGCCGGAGAACAGCCCGCGGCCGGCCAACGTAAAACCGCCAACTGCCCCGCCTCCGGCGGAGTAGACCACATCCTTGATCTGCGCGATGTCCTGCCCGTTCAGCGTGACCACCGGGCGACCGATCACCTCGGAAGTGCGCATCAGGCGACTCACAGTCCCTCCTGCGGGGGATTACCGGGCGAGACCGAGGAGTCCACGATGACCCCACCGGCGCGGCGGCGACGCTGGATCAGCCAGAACGCAGCAACCGCCAGAACCGCCACGACCAGGATCACAAGGAGCCATCCCCACCACTCCATGAGGTTCCCCCTTCGTAAGCCGCCCGGGCTTTGGAGCCGGACCGGGCTTCGCGCAATCGACGAGCCTCCATCCGTGCACACGGAACAAACCGGCCTTTAGCCACACTAGCCCGCGCCAGACCAGTTGGCCATGGCCCCACTGGGAGGTCGTGGGCTGAGGGGGATTCGGATTCGTCAGCTGACCTCTTGCGAGGCCTGTGCGAATCCGTCGACTCGCAGAGGCGGCCTGGTCTCTGGCCAATGAGCAGCGAGGTACTGGGCCGGTGAGTGACTCGCTGGGAAATCTCACGCTCGTCTCAGAGGGGTCGCCGAGTGTCCCCGAGGCTTGGCGGAGGGCCGTTAGGAAGGGCTGTGACGACGGGTCGGCCCAGGAAGAGACCGCGTTGGCCCATTGGCTTACCAGGCATTCAGAGTCCAGCGGCGGCCGCCCTCCGCCTAGGCAGGCATTGCGAGGAGACCGCCCTGTGTACAGGTGCCAGGAGTCGCCTCGGTTGCTCCATGTGTAGGAGTGACGGGTTCGTAGGCGCACTGCAACCCGAAGGAAGGGATCGAAGTCATGGCGGGAGTGGGGGAGCCGTCGATCACTCCCGGAACGGTTCTGGCAGGCACCACCATCACGTCGCTGTGCCGGGCCCGTGACTTCGGGGTTGCCGCAGCGACCGGGGATCCGTTCAACCCGCCCGACAACCTGCGCGGGATCGATCCCGCTCGCTGGCCCCAGCTCGTCGTGGAGGGCAGGCAGGCTGTGACCGATCTCGT
>JADGOF010000279.1 GCA_017883105.1 Acidimicrobiales bacterium | reverse complement strand
GGCAGCCCCAGTGATGATTACGCCGGCTGGCTGATGTGGGCGCGAGGTGGTCCCATGCTGCTGGCAACGAGGGTGGTCCCATGAGACTGGCAAGTCACAGAACCCGGGACCTCTTGACCCCCAGGTATCTGCCACTAAGCGCTATGCACCCTGCTCACCTACCAGGTGATCCGGGAGCGATGTAGAGCAAGTTAAGCGCAGGTCGATCCGGAGCCCGGGCCGATCGAATGGGGCGTCTACGCCCCCGGGCCGCCCACCGAAGGACCGGACACCCCTGACCCGAAAGCAGGGATTGACGGGGGGGCGTTCACGTAGAACCCCGCCTCCCAATCTTCGCGGTGCTCGCCGTCGAGGTTCACCCGCCAGGAGTATCGGCCAGGCGACAGGGGGACTCCGGGAAACATTTCGATCAAGGCGTTTCCCGTTCCTGGGGTCCCCGTCGGTGCCGCCGGCGGCCTCACGGTGACCGACTGCGTCACCCGCATCGGCTGAGGGCCGGCCGGGCCAGGGAGCTGGATGACCTGGCCGTCCTCGTCCACCAACTCGATCTGGAGGTTGAGCGGGCGATTGCACCTGGCAAGCTCGACCTCAAAGAACACAGCGATCGCTTGAGGGGTCGTCATCATGCCCGCTGGGCCGACCGTGAGGGTCGTGGTGGTCCATCCGGCGTTGAGAAGATCGAGCGTTTGTTGCTGGGGATTCGCCTTACCCTTGTCTGCCAGGAGCACTGAGACTTTCAAGGAAGCGCGTCCACCAGGTCACCGCTGAAGGACTGCCGAGTGACCACCGATGCCGAGTGCATATTGACCACCAAGGAGGTCGACCCGACGTTGATCGAGGAGGTTTGGAAGATCGGAGCTGAGTAGGTCCTGATCTCGAACTCCATCCGAGACGTCACGACTTGTGCCGGAGGACCCGATGTCATCCCCGCCTCGAACTCCTCGTTGGTCATCTCTGTATCATCCATGCTCACCTCCGTATCTTGCACCCTTCGGGGTGCACTATCCAGTCATAGTCAGTCAGCGGGCATCGCCGTTCCCAGGTCCCAGGTGCCGTCGGGAACGTCAATCGGGTAGAGGATGACGTTGATTCTTCGACCGGTATATGTCCACCCTGTGACGAATAACCGCCAGCCACGCACCTCGCAGAAGTTCCAACCCGACCGCTGCACCATCGTGAGGACGACCGCTTCCTTGACTTCATCGAACGTCACACCGTGCTTGTCCAAGATCTTCTGCTGAATGGCAGGTGACGCCGTCACGACGGCGATGTATACGACCGGCCACGGCATCGCATCGAGGATAGGTCGCTGTCATCTGCCTCGCACCCTCATCGGCAGGACAGAGACTCCGCTTGAGCAGCTCACGAATATCGCGATCACCCTTCGAAAGTGTGGTGTCGGGTCCGGAGCATCCCCGGGCGGATCGTTCGGCTCGACGGCCCCGGGCGGGCTTGCGAACGGACCTGAGATCTACCCGAGAGGCGTGATGAACATGGGTGTTCGGTTGCCCGCACACGCGTCACGGGGGCTCAACCACGAATGCGGTTGGCACGGCGGTCATGCACTCTGGGCCAGGCGGTCCAAAGCGAGCGAATCAACCACGGCACGAACGGTTGAGGCGTGCCACTTACCGCCTCGGGCGGTGGGCACGGGCTCCGCATTCAGGGCGTCGGCGATGGCCCGAAGGGACCTCCCTGCAGCTCGCTCGGCAGCGATCCGATTACGGACGTCGTCGGACAGCTTGACCGGGCGGCCGAGGCGGACACCACGAGCCTTCATTGCCTGCATGGCCTCGCTGGTGCGCTGGCCGATGATCCTGCGCTCCCACTGAGCCACGCTGCCGTAAATGTTGGCCATCAGTTCGCCGGTCGGCGTCGAGGTGTCCACGTCAATGTCGAGGGCCACCAGCGACCACCCGTTGCGCCTGGCACGCTCGACCAGGGTGGCGAAGTCCCGAACCGACCGGGAGAGGCGGTCGAGCTTGGCCACGGCTAGCACGTCAGCGTCGCCCCGGTCGAGGCGGTCGAGTGCCTCGGTCAACGCCGGGCGGTTCATGTTCCCGCCAGAGCGGCCTTCGTCGGTCAGGTTGGCCACCACGTCCCAACCGCGGGCGGTGACGACCTTGACGATGGTGGCGGCCTGAGCCTCCAACCCGTTGCCAGTGTCGGCCTGCTTGTCGGTGCTCACTCGGTGGTAGGCGATCACTCTCATGTGCCTAGTGTACACGAAAGGTTCCCATGCTGTACAAGATAGCCTAACCAGCGTGCCGCGGTGGACTGCGGAGGGCCGGATCTCTCATGTTGGCGCATGAGGGCTGCCCCTGATCTCAATCAGGCACATCGGGGTCACCCGGACCAGCCTGTTGCCAGGCGATCGGCGTCGTGACCCTGAACCGCTGCTTTGTGGCCCGCGTTCACGGCTGACAGCACGTCGGAACGGCCTGTCGAATGGAGAGCACCTGCCATCTAGGGTGATGAAGTCTCCCCATACAGGCAACTTCAGGACGAACCTGGCTCACGTCCGACGGCAAGAGGAAGGTGGATGAGATGGAAACAATCACTCTCAATAATGGGGTCGAGATACCGGCACTCGGTCTCGGCGTCTTCCAGACCCCACCTGACGAGACCCGCGATGCCGTCCGGGCTGCCCTCGACTGCGGCTACCGCCACATCGACACCGCGGCGGCCTACGGAAACGAGCGCCAGGTCGGCGAGGCGGTACACGGCTCCGACCTGAATCTGTCGGACATCTTTCTGGAGACGAAGGTCTGGATCAGCGACTACGGATACGACGAGACGTTGCACGCCTTCGAGAAGTCCGCCCGCAAGCTCGGCGTCGAGCAGATCGACTTGCTGATTCTTCATCAGGCGCTGCCAACGGCGTTCGACCGGACCTTGGAGGCTTACCGCGCTCTGGAGGCCCTACTTGCTGAAGGCAAGGTCCGCTCAATCGGGGTAAGCAACTTCATGGTTGAGCACCTGAAGTCGCTGCTGAACCAGGCGTCGGTGGTGCCATCGGTCAACCAGATCGAGTGTCACTCATACTTCGCCCAGCGGGAGGTGCAGCACTTTGGCTCCGAACACGGCATCGTCACGCAGGCGTGGTCACCCATCGGTGGCATCACCTTCTACCACGACGGCAACCACTCCAACACCCTCGATGATCCGGTCATTGGAGGCATCGCCACTGCACATGGGAAGACCCCTGCCCAGGCGATGCTGCGGTGGGGTCTACAGCACGGGCGCTCGGTCATTCCGAAGTCCACCAAGCCGAGCCGAATCGCCGAGAACATCGACGTGTTCGACTTTGAGCTGTCCGCCGACGAGATGGCCGCCATCGATGGCCTTGAAACCGGCCATCGTGGCGGACCCGAGCCGGACGCCATCACTCTCGAAGCCTTCGGTCGGGAGATCCCGGAGGACTGAAGGTCGCCGCCAGCCGTCCCCGCATCGATGGTCGTCACCGCTGGTGCACCTCAGACCGCCCCCCGAGACGCTGGACGCCTGCACCCCTGCCCCATATCACCGGGAGGGTGGGACAGGTCAACCCGGCCAGCGCACGGCCTGTGCGGCGATCACCGTGTTGCCGTCGAAGGTGAGGGCAGGGTTCCCGTAGAGTTCGTAGCCCAGCTCCAGCGCTTGGCTCACCCTTCTACTGAAGCCCTCATCGTCAGGTCCAGTCAAAAGGCGGTAGTTCGGAAGATCTTGCGGGGGTTTGGTCATTTCACCAGTTCACCACCTGGGCCCGAGTTCAGCTCCTCTGCCCCTAAACGCCGGGAGCGGGGCGGTTATCGACCATGGCGAAACGGCACCTCGGGGACGCGTCGAAGGGGCCGGCGGCCTTCGCGCTGGATGAGAACTCGTCGCCGGATCAAGACGAACGCAGATACGACCAGCAAGGGCAACGCAATCACGCCCGAATCGTAGCGAAGGACTGACGCGAAAAGCCCCAAGCCGAAGCCGGGGGCCAGTCATGCTTTGAGCTGCGGGAGAGCCAGGCTGCGGGGGTAGGCGGTGATGGACATGCTTCGAGATGAAGCCCTGAGTGCTTGGCAGGCAATGAGCAATGACCCTCGCTTCCGTCCTCACGGGTC
>JADGOF010000278.1 GCA_017883105.1 Acidimicrobiales bacterium | reverse complement strand
AGGGCACGGCCGGGACCTTCACGGTGACCGCCACCGGCACGCCGGCACCGACGCTCTCGGAGTCCGGCGCCCTGCCCAGCGGGGTCACCTTCACCCCGGCGACCGGGGCACTGGCCGGCACCCCGACGGTGGGCGGCACATTCCCGATCACCTTCACCGCCCACAACGGGATCGGAACCGACGCCACCCAGAACTTCACCCTGACGGTGAACTCGGCCCCGGCCATCACCTCGGCGGCCAGCACCACCTTCACCCAGGGCTCGGCCGGCACCTTCACGGTGACCGCCACCGGCACGCCGGCGCCGACCCTTTCGGAATCTGGCGCCCTGCCTGCGGGTGTGACCTTCACTCCGGCGACCGGGGTACTGGCCGGCACCCCGACGGTGGGCGGCACCTTCCCGATCACCTTCACCGCCCACAACGGGATCGGAACCGACGCCACCCAGAACTTCACCCTGACGGTAGGCGTGGCCGGGTTCCATGTCGTGACCACCTCGCTTCCCGCCGGCACGCGGGGCGTGGCCTACAGCTTCCAACTGCAGGCATCCGGAGGCGTGACCCCGTACAAGTGGAAGAAGCTCGCCAAACTTCCCAAGGGACTCAAGTTGAGCTCCACCGGCGTCCTGTCGGGCATACCCAGCGCCAAGAAGCTCACGGCGGGTACGTATCCGATCAAGGTCCAGGTCACCGACTCCACCAAGAAGCCGAATCCCAAGAAGACGGCGACCGCCACGCTGAACCTGGTCATTTCCTAGAGGGAGGGAACCGGTGGATCCCGCCCGAGCCACCGACGCGGGGGTCTTCGTCAGGTAGTGCCCGGGGATCCGGGGCGGCGCTCCGGTGCCGGTGCAATTCAGGGCAGGCGGGGGATGGGCACCGAACTGCCACGGCAGGCACCTCAGCCACAGCCACAGGGTGCCGGCGTTCGCCCTCTCCGGTCGGGGCTCACCATGACCCGCTTTCGCCATTCACGGGGCCGGGCTGTCGTGGGCACGGCAGCCCGATCGGCCCCCGCCGACGCAGCAATGCTGTCTGAGTACGGCTCGCGGCGTCCTCTAGCCGAGCTCGCCACCGGTCCGACCGACCATCGATTCCGACGTCAGGGTCCCCGGGTTGGACAGGATCGAGTCACTGGGTCGGAACTGAACAAACCGTGCCTGCATGGCGCCAGAGTGCCACTCGCGTCACGTCCAGGTAACCCCCAAGTGATCTCTCTGTGTCACTGGCCAATTCCGATTGACTTGGCTTTGGGGCCATGACAAAACACTACTGACAGCCGCGATCTGGCAGTCATCCACCACAGATAGTCGACCGAAAACCACGCCCCAAGAGGTGCCCACCACGGGCGCCGATCCAACAAGGAGCAATCTGACACATGAACCCCTTCAATCCTAGGAATAGGCGCACGCTGGGTGGCCGAGCGGCCACCGCAGCGATCGCCGGAGCTGCGGCCATGGTCGTAGCGGGCACGCTGGGAGCGGGCGTCGCCGGCGCTGCTCCCAACGCTGGCGCCCCTCAGTTCAACTCGACCCAGGCATCTTCCCTGATCCGGGGCTCAGGTTCCGATACGACCTTCTTCATGATGCAGAAGATCGGCGATCTCTACTCGTCGGCCGGTCTCTATGGCTGCCAGCTCGTGTCGGCAGCCGGTCAGAGCCAGTTCAACACCGGTGTGGCATCCACCACCGCGAATGTCAATCAGAACTGCCAGGCCGGTTCTGCGGACGTCTCGACCACCGATGATGCCGACAACTGGAACCGGGTCGAAGTGACTCAGGGCGTGAACAGCGTCGGTTCCGGCGCTGGCCAGAACCAGCTGTGCAACGCTGCCAACAAGCCGGTCGGACTGAGTGTCGACTTTGCCCGGTCGTCGAAGCCGAGTGCCAACATCAGCGGCTGCAACGAGCAGGAGCTGGGCTACGCCAAGGACGGTGTGCCGATCGTCGACTTCCCGACGATCAACCCCTCGACCTTCGGGACCTCGACCTTTTCGAGTGGCCAGGTTGCCGGAACTGCCTATCCGAACGGTGCCTACAGCACCATCAACGGTGGCGTCGTGGGCCCAGTCTCCAATGGCTGGCTCCCCGGTGACAATCCGGCCGGCACGACCAACAAGGGTACGAAGGTCGGCAGCATCTCCAACGTCGGTGCCATCGATACCAGCGTCGCCTTCCGCCTGTGGTGCGCACCGCACTCCGGTGGGAGTGCTATCACCGACTGGGGACAGCTGACCAACCTCGGCCCGAACCTCGAGGTGAACGTGCACACCACCAGTGGTTCGCCCACGGTCACCATCGATGCCAGCAGCGGAACGGCGTTTGCCTCGACCATTGCTTCCGGCAACGCCGTCACTGATCCCTTCGCCACGGTCGGCGTCACGCCGTTCGCCGCAGGGACCACGACAAGCGGAACCGGTGGGGCCAGCACCCTCACACTGAGCAACAACGCCACGGCAACGGGTACCTACACCTTGACCTTTGCCACCGGCGCGGCCAAGTTGGCCCAGGGCAGCGGTGTGGGAGTCGGCATCCCGATCCGCATCGTGGGCGTGAACACCGGTTCGGGTACGACCTATACGTTCGCTCAGTTCGCTGACGGACAGACCCGTGACTCGGCTTCCGGCTGTGCGGCCTCGGCCACCCTCTCGGACGCCAACGCGGCCAACGACCCCAATGCGTCGACCGCTCCCTCGGGGAACCCCTATCACGCGGCGCTCGAGAACAACGCCCACCAGCTGGAGCTCTTCTCGCAGGGCGATTTCCCCTCGGACACCGTCGACCAGGCCGTCGAAGAGGCAACCTCGCTCTACTTCATGTCCAACGGCGTCTACAACACTAACGCCTACGTTGGTCAGACGACCGTTGGCGGCACGACGTACGCCGCCAATCTGGTTGGTGAGAACTCCGTGTTCTCCGGAGCCTCCACCGAGCTGAACAACACCTATCCGACGGCCCGGACACTGTCCAACATCGTCAACTCCGCCACGGTCAGGCAGTCGACCAGTGGGTTCATGAACTGGATCTGTGACTCCAACTCGGACTTCACCAAGAACGTCGACCTCAACACCGGCTTGAGCTATGACGCCGAGTTGAGCAACATCATCTCGACCAACTTCGGGTTCCCGCGGTTGACCGACTTGAGCAGCCCTGTGTCCGCCCAGCCTGCCGACAATGTCGTCGCTCCCAATGACGACTGCGTCGCACAGATTCCGGTGACCACGGACGGGACGACCGCCAACGTGACCTACGCCGGTGGTGGGAACTTCCCGACGTCGGTACTTGCCGGAGGAACAGTCATCGGCACCGGAGTGCCGGCCGGCACCACGGCGACCACGGCTGGTGGATCGAGCACAGTGACGCTCAGCACCACCCTCCCGGCGGGTAGCTACACCCTCGAATTCGTGGGGGTCCCCGCGGAAACAACCACCTCCGCCACGCCGTAACAGTGACGGAGACCGACGTGTGATCTTGCGTCACACATCAATGGAAGTGCCCGAGACCCGGGGTCTGGTGAGCGATCACCGGACTCCGGGTCGAGGGGTGTCCAGAGGAAGTGTCCACCACACGTGGTGGTGCGGCCTCATGGAAGCAGTACCTCACGGGGTGCCGCTCGATCAGAATTTGCACGGCATCACAGAGAGGCCGGCATGTTGGACTCACCGTTGTACATCGTCAAAACAGAAAGAGAACAATGAGCAGACGGATCGCCGGAGCGCACGGAGTCAGCCGCGACGACAGCAGGGGTGGGCCGTCCGCCCGAAGCGGGAAACACGGGGTGCGACGGATGTTTCGGGTGGCAAGCGCGCTGGTGGTGGCCGTTGGGGTCACCACTACCTTCGTCTTCGCAGGAACTGCCGATGCAGGTACCGGGCCCGGAGCATCGGGTAACATCATCCCCGGCGCCGCTGCAGCCCAGTCGCCCTTCTCCGTCGGGACTTTTGACAGCGGCCAGCCGATCAACGTGGTGGTGCCGGCCAACGGCGTGCTGACCCCGGGGGCCACCATCTTCGTCCTCGAGTGCGCCGCCCCCAACGGCGTCAACCCGACCACCATCAACAGCTGCGACGGCAACACCGGGTACGCGGGGGGCACCATCTCGGTCAACTCCGAT
>JADGOF010000277.1 GCA_017883105.1 Acidimicrobiales bacterium | reverse complement strand
TGGCGGTCGTGCCGATCTGGTTGCCGTCGAGGATGCCTCCATCTACCTCCGGCTGAGCGGTGGGTGCCAGGGCTGCGGCATGGCCAAGGCCACCTTGACCCAGGGGATCGAAGTCATCCTGCGCGAAGCCATCCCGGAGATCGCCAACATCGTCGATGTCACCGACCACGCGGATGGCACCAACCCGTACTACGAGCCGGCCCACAGCTGAGCAAGTCCGGGTGACTTCGGTGCACCGGTAGGGAGCCAGGTCGGGGCCGGACGGTTGGGCCCCGGACCACCCGGGGGTCCGCCTCCATGGACCGTGCCCGTCCGGACCGTGCCCGTCCGGTACGTTGCCAGACGTGAACACGCTGCTCATTGTCGGGACATCCTTGGCCGGCGTCGTGGTCGGCGGCGCGCTGGATCCGCTCGGACAGCAGTTGGCCGATGCCAGTCGGGCGGCAGAAGATCGGCGTCGGGCCCAGACCCAGGAGCGTGGGGCCGACACGCAGTCATCCGACACCGTGTCTCACGGTGAGAGAGAGGACAGCGACGATGGGGCCGGCCCGCCGGGTTACGCTGAGGTGGGGCCACCGAACGAAGGCGCCGTCCGCAACCTGCTGCCTGCAGGGCCGTCCTTCGGCCGGACCGTGGGGTCCGCCCTGGTCACCGGCGCCCTCTTCGGGGGAGCGGCGGACCACTTCGGTGCCGATCTGATCCTGGCCCCGTTCTGCGTCTTCATCACCATGCTGGTGATGATCTCGGTCACCGACCTCTCGCACCGCCTGGTGCCCCGCCGGGTGGTCTACGCCGCCTTGGCCCTTGTCGTCCCGTTGCTGGTGCTCACCTCGGCCGTCGATCACCGGTGGTACAGCCTGACCGGCTCGGTCATCGCCGGAGCGGTGGCCTTCGGACTCTTCTTCGCCATCTGGTGGTTCATCCCCCGCGGCATGGGCTTCGGAGACGTACGGTTGGCCGGTGCCATCGGCCTGACCGTCGGGTACCTCAGCCTGCTCCATGCCTACGTGGCCTTTCTGGCCGGCTTCGTCGTGGGCATGGTCTTCGGACTGGTGATGACGGTGATCGCATCGACCGGTCGCAAGACGAGGATCCCCTTCGCCCCGTCACTTGCCACCGGCGCGGTGTTCGCCGTCTTCTGGGGCGGGCACGTGGCCCATGGCCTGTTCCATGTCGGGACCTGACCAACGTGCCGGCTCCCAGGTCGGATGCGGCCCCCGACCGGACCGGCGCGTGAGGGTGCGCCACCGGCCAGACCGGGACGCCGGTTGCCCCCGAGTAGATTTGCCCCCATGTTGCGCTTCCTGACCGCCGGTGAGTCCCACGGTCGCGCCCTCGTCGTCATCGTCGAGGGCATGCCCGCCGGCCTGTTGATCACCGCGGAGGACATCCAGCGGGGACTGGCGCGGCGCCGACTCGGGTTCGGTCGCGGTCCCCGGATGCGCTTCGAGGCCGACGAGGTGACCCTGATCAGCGGCATCCGACACGGTCGGACCCTCGGGTCACCCATCGCCATCGAGATCGCTAATACCGAGTGGCCCAAGTGGGAGACGGAGATGTCGCCGGCGCCCGGGCTGCCCTCGAAGGTGCTGACCCAACCCCGTCCCGGACACGCCGACCTGTCCGGCATGCTCAAGTACGGGCTGAACGATGCCCGTGACGTGCTCGAACGGGCGTCGGCCCGGGAGACCGCCGCCCGGGTGGCCGCCGGCACCCTGGCCAAGTTGCTGTTGCAGCAGATCGGCGTGGACGTGATCAGCCACATCGTGCAGCTGGGCCCCGAACATGCCGTGGTCGGAGCCATGCCCGTGGTGGCCGATCTGGCCCACATCGACGAGTCCCAGGTGCGATGTGCCGATCCGGACGCGGGAGAGCGGATGATCGCCACGGTGAAGGCGGCGGCCAAGGCCGGCGACTCGCTGGGTGGGGTGGCCGAGGTGATCGCCTACGGCGTGCCGGTCGGGTTGGGTAGCCACGTGCACTGGGACCGACGCCTCGACGCACTACTGGCCCAGGCCCTGATGAGCATCCAGGCGGTCAAGGCCGTGGAGCTCGGCGACGGGTTCGAACTGGCGGCTCGCCGGGGCTCCGAGGCGCACGACGCCATCCGGATGGCCACCACCGGCGACGCCGATGCCGACGAACCGGCAGCGGCGCTGCTCGGGGGAGGCTACGTGCGGGACACCCACCGGGCAGGCGGGGTGGAAGGTGGCATCTCCACAGGATCGCCGATCGTGGTCCGTGTCTCGATGAAACCGTTGGCCACGCTCAACCGCCCCATCTTGGGAACGGTGGACGTGGTCACCAAGGAGTCGACGGTGTCCTTCAAGGAGCGCACCGATGTGACGGCGGTGCCGGCGATGGGAGTGGTGGCCGAAACGATGATGGCGCTGGTGCTGGCCTCGGAGGCGCTGCGCAAATTCGGCGGCGACTCGGTCGAGGAGTTCCGGCGCAACCGCCAGGGGTATCTCGCCGCACTCGGTGAGACCCCGTCCGCGGCAGTTCCGCCCCTGGCCAATGGTTGACCGGATCGTCCTGGTCGGGATGATGGGCGCCGGCAAAAGCACCGTCGGTCGCCGGATGGCCGAACAGCTGGGATGGAGGTTCTTCGACTCCGACTCCCAGGTCATGGTCGAGACGGGCCGGACCGTCCCCGAGCTCTTCGCCGAACGGGGGGAAGCCGCCTTCCGGGCCGAAGAGGCCCGTGTGCTGGCCGAAGCGCTCTCCGGTTCGGAGCCGGTGGTGGTGTCGGCGGCCGGCGGGGTGGTCCTCTCGGAGTCCAACCGGAAGCTGCTTGAGCAGTCGGGCACCGTGGTGTGGTTGCGGGCCGACCCGCAGACCCTGGCCCGGCGGGTGGGCGCGGGGGAGGGACGGCCGTTGCTGGGGGACGATCCGGCCACCGCCCTCGTCGATCTCTACGAGGTCCGCCGACCCTTCTACGAGTCGGTAGCCTCAGTAGTGGTGGATGTCGACGGCCTCACCCCCCACCAGGTGGTCGACCGGGTACTGGCCGAGGCCGGGATCGACGGAGTGGAGCGCCGATGAGGGTGGTCCCCGTCGAGCTGGGACAACGGCGGTACGAAGTGACCGTGGGGGACGGGGTGCGCCACGAACTGGCCACCATCGTGTCCTCGATGGTGCCCACCGCCACCCGGGCGGCCGTCGTAACCCAGGAGGCGATCGGTGTGGCTGTCAACCCCGGTCTCCCCGCCGAATGGTTCTCCGTCCCCGAAGGCGAGGAGGCCAAGTCGCTGTCCGTGGTGGAGGAGCTGTGTCGGGACTTTGCCCGGTGTGGGCTCAGCCGTTCCGATGTGGTGATCGCCGTGGGCGGCGGCGTGGTGACCGACCTGGCCGGATTCGCCGCCGCCTCGTTCCACCGGGGCACTGCCTACATCAACGTGGCCACCTCGCTGCTCGGCCAGGTCGACGCGGCCATCGGCGGGAAGACCGGGGTGAACATCCCCGAGGGCAAGAACCTGATCGGAGCCTTCTGGCAGCCGAGTGCGGTGCTGTGCGACACCGAGGTGCTGGCCTCCCTGCCCCCGAGGGAGTGGGCATCGGGCCGAGGCGAGATGGCCAAGTACGCGTTTCTGGGAGGCGTCGCCGGAGCCGGGCAGGGTCCGGATGCCTCGCTGCTCGACCTCCCCATCGAAGAACAGGTGGCGCGGTGTGCGGCGATCAAGGCGGAGGTGGTGGCCGCGGACGAGCGGGAGGGCGACCGACGGATGGTCCTCAACTACGGCCATACGTTGGCCCACGCCCTCGAGGCCTCGGCCTTCGGCGCGGACGACGGCCAGGATCTGCGCCACGGCGAGGCGGTGGCCATCGGTCTGGTCTTCGCCGGTTTGTTGGCCCGCCGTCTCGGGCGTGTCGATGACGATCGGGTGGATCTCCACCGTCGGGTGGTCGCTGGTTTCGGCCTCTCGGCACGCCTACCGACCGGGAGCGACCCCGAGCAGTTGGCCTCGTTCATGACCAGGGACAAGAAGGCCCACCACGATCTCACCTTCGTGCTCGACGGACCGGCAGGCGTCGAGGTGGTGCGTGGCGTGGACGAGGCCGATGTGGTCGCTACCCTTGCGGAGATGGAGGACGAGACAGGTGGAGGCTCA
>JADGOF010000276.1 GCA_017883105.1 Acidimicrobiales bacterium | reverse complement strand
GTGGATCCGTGATTCGATCGTCCTGCAGCGCCAACTGGTGGCCGACTTCGTGGCCGCCCGCGGCCCCATCCAGGCCATCGAGTACACCACGTTGTCCGACTACGGAGATGACGTGGGGGCACGGGTGGAGGCCGTGGGCACCGATGCGGTGGCCTCGGCCAACACCATCACGGCCAAGGCCGAGCGTAATGCCGCCATCAGCGAGGCGACCGCATCGATCATGGAGGCGTTGTCCGGTGAGTTCCCCGAGCGTCAAGGGGAGATCAAGGCCGCAGTACGGAGTCTCACCAAGAAGTTGGTGCGCAAGCGGATCGTCGAAGACGGTCTGCGCATTGACGGCCGGACCACCACCGACATCCGTCCGTTGTCCGCTGAGATCGACCTGTTCCCGACTGCGCACGGATCCGCACTGTTCCAGCGGGGCGAGACCCAGGTCCTGAACGTGACCACCTTGGGCATGCCGCGCATGAACCAACTGCTCGACACCATCACCCCCGACGAGCACAAGCGATACATGCACCACTACAACTTCCCGCCGTTCTCCACAGGTGAGACCGGATTCATGCGCGGACCGAAGCGCCGGGAGATCGGCCACGGCCTGCTGGCCGAACGGGCGCTGTTGCCGGTGGTCCCGTACGAAGAGGACTTCCCCTACACGTTCCGTCTGGTATCCGATGTGCTGGCCTCCAACGGGTCGACCTCGATGGCGTCGGTGTGCGGCTCGACCCTTTCGATGATGGCGGCCGGTGTGCCGTTGAAGGCACCGGTGGCAGGTATCGCCATGGGCCTCGTCTACGACGGGGGCACCTACGTCACCCTCACCGACATCCTTGGCGCCGAGGATGCCTTCGGCGACATGGACTTCAAGGTGGCCGGTACCAAGGATGTGGTGACTGCCCTGCAGCTCGACACCAAGATCGACGGACTTCCCCTCGACGTGTTGACCAAGGCGCTCCTGCAGGCCAAAGAGGCCCGCCTGGCCATCCTCGAGGTCATGGCCGGCGCCATCGCCGAGCCCCGCAGCGAAGTGGCTCAGTCGGCACCGAAGATCATCTCCTTCGAGATCCCCATGGACAAGATCGGCGAGGTCATCGGACCCAAGGGCAAGGTCATCAACGCCCTGCAGCAGGAGACCGGTGCCGACATCGCCGTCGACGACGACGGCATGGTGGGCACCGTGACCATCGGGGCCAAGGACGGCACGGCCGTCGAACAGGCTCGTCAGCGAATCTCGACCATCCTCGACCCACCGTTGGCCGAGGTGGGCGCCACGTATCAGGGCAAGGTGGTCAACATCACCAAGTTCGGTGCCTTCGTCAACATCCTCCCCGGTCGCGACGGTCTTCTCCATATCTCGAAGATCGGCCAGGGCAAGCGGGTGGAGCGGGTCGAGGACGTCCTCGAGCTCGGCCAGCCGGTCGAGGTCAAGGTCGACGACATCGATCCGCAGGGCAAGGTGTCCCTCTCCTTGGCCGGCGAGGCACCGGCTGCCGGCTCCGGCGGCGGTCGTGGCGAGAGCAGTGGTCGTGGCGAGAGCAGTGGTCGCGGGCGTCCCAGCCGGGGTGACCACGCCGATCCCGACGACCGCCCCGATCGGGGACGCAAGCCGGCTTCGTCCAGCGCCCCGTCCGGTGCGGCCTCGTTTGAGGAGGCCTTCGAAGTCGAACTGGTGCAGGAGTTCGGCGACCTGGGTCCGGCTGCGACCGAGTCAACCGACCGTCCCAGTGGCGGGGGCGGCCGGGGTGGACGCCGACGCCGTTGAGTTCGCTCGTCTACCGGATGCCGGCCTCCGTGGCCGGCATCCGGTGGGCCAGTAACGAAGCCCAACGGATGTCAGCGGTGCTGACCACAGGAGCAGCATGATCCGGACCGAGCGGTTGCCGTCGGGGCTGGCACTGGCCACCGAACGAATGGGCGAGGCCCGCTCTGTGTGCATCGGATTCTGGGTGGGCACCGGCTCACGGGATGAGGACCCCGATCAGGCCGGGGCATCCCACTTCCTCGAGCACCTTCTGTTCAAGGGGACCGACGAACGTTCGCCTTCGGCCATCGCCGAAGCGGTCGACGAGGTGGGCGGGGACTTCAACGCCTTCACCACCAAGGAGTACACCTCCTTCTACATCCGGCTGCTGGCCGAACACCTGCCGCTGGGGCTGGACATCCTTTCCGACATCATGTGGAGGCCGGCCCTCCGGGCCTCTGATCTCGATGCAGAGCGCCAGGTCATTCTGGACGAGATCCTCATGCATGCCGACGAGCCGTCGGACGAGGCCTCCGAGCAGAGCTCGGCCGCGCTGTTCCCCGACCATCCGCTCGGCCGGGAGGTCCTCGGCAGCGAGGAGTCGGTGACGGCAATGACCGCTGACCGGATCCGCGACTTCTTCGATCGGCACTACCGTCCGGGCAACATGGTGGCCGCGGTGGCCGGCCATCTGGACCACGACGAAGTGACCGAGGGGCTCGAGGCCAGGTTCGGCGGAACCGGGGGTGGCTCGGTTCCCGAGCGCTCGGCACCTGACGACCGGGTCGAGCCGGTGCGGGTGACCCGTCGGAGCACCGAACAGACCCACCTGGTCCTGTCGGCCCGGTCGGTCGATCGGCGGGACCCTCGGCGCTACGCGCTGGCCGTGCTCAACCATGTCCTGGGCGGAGGCCTGTCCAGCCGCCTCTTCCAGGAGATCCGCGAGCGGCGCGGACTCGCCTACTCGGTGTGGTCCGAACGGGTGGCCTATCACGACGCCGGGGTGGTGAGCGTGGGGCTGGGCACCGCGCCCGAGCACGTGGCCGAGGTGTTGGACATCGCTACCACCGAGCTGGCCGCCTTGGGTGCCGAAGGCATCACCGAACGGGAGCTGGCTATCGCCAAGGGAAACCTGCGGGCCGAGACCCTTCTGGCCTGTGAGGATTCGGGGGCTCGGATGAGCAGGATCGGGGCGGGTCTTCTCCTTCACGGTGAGATCCTCACGGTCGACGAGGTGCTGTCCCGGGTCGAGACCCTGACCGTGGACGAGATCCACGCCGCGGCCCGCGACCTCGCCTCGGCCCCGAGGACATTGTCGGTGGTTGGTCCCTTCGACGCCTCCGATTTCGATGCACGCTCGCTTCAGCTGGGCTGACCGGGCCCGGAACGCCGCCGACCCCAACGGGGCGGAGACCTCGGGGCCCGGCCCCCGTGCCGTCTCCGGTGGCGCATTCCGGAGCCGTCCTGCGGGGCGACGATAGGGTGGCCGTCATGCGAGTCGGGGTGGTCGGAGCCGGAGGAAAGATGGGCCAGGAGGTCTGCCGGGCGGTGCTGGCCCGACCAGGTCTGGACCTGGTGGCTGTGGTCGACCCGGGCCACGCCGGCGTCGATCTGGGCCGGTTGATCGGCGCCGACGCCGGCGGGATGGCCGTTGCCGGTGCGCTCGGTGCGCTGACCGACGCAGGCACCGAAGTGATCGTCGACTTCACCCGGGTCGATGCAGCCCGGACCACCCTGGCCTTCTGTGCGGTGACCGGGATCCATGCGGTGGTGGGGACCACCGGGTTCAGCGAAGACGACATCGCCCAACTGCGCGGTCTGTTCGCGGGCCCCGAGGCCGGAGCGCCCAACTGCGTAGTGGCCTCCAACTTCGCCATCGGCGCGGTGTTGTTGATGCGGTTTGCCGAGCTGGCCGCGCCCTTCTTCGACGGCGTCGAGATCATCGAGCTGCATCACGACGGCAAGCTCGACGCCCCGTCGGGTACAGCCATGCGCACCGCGGAACGGATCGCTGCCGGTCGAGCCGCAGCCGGTGCCGACCGGTTCCCGCCCGATCGCACGGCCACCTCGGTGGTGGACGGCGCCCGTGGGGGAGAGGGCCCTGGCGGCGTGCGGTTGCACTCGGTGCGGCTACCGGGTCTGGTGGCCCACGAGGAGGTCATCTTCGGCGGCATCGGACAGAGCCTGACCCTCCGTCACGACTCCTACGACCGCTCGTCGTTCATGGACGGGGTGATGCTGGCCATCGAGGGAGTGGCCGACCGGCCCGGTCTCACGCTCGGCCTCGAGCCCCTTCTCGGACTTTGAGGCGACCGCTCGGCTGATGGACGACACCCGCCAACGGATCATCGAGGCCACCTACGCCTGTGTGGCC
>JADGOF010000275.1 GCA_017883105.1 Acidimicrobiales bacterium | reverse complement strand
GAATTCGACCCTGATACCTCAATGGGTGCGGGACAAACTGACTGCGAAGGATGTTCTGGTCGGGATCGGTGGAATGTGCCTACTTGATATCGAGGTGGTGTCAGCGGGGGTTGTGGCCGCCATGCTGCGTCCGGGGAGAGCCGGTGCCAACGACGCCGACGACCACACCACACTCCTCCACCGGGCACTGTCGGGGCTGCCCGAGGAGTACCAGACCGGCCACTTCACAGACGACGACCCGGCCCTCGTCACCCACCCGATCCTGGTGCGGGCCGACGCCGCCGGGGCTACCCTCGGGTTCGTGGAGGCCACCGTTGCTGCCAACTGCGACGTCGCCATCGGATTCCCCATCGACCAGGGAGTCCGTGACGCGATGCTCCTGGTCCAAGAAGAGGACTGGATCCAGGCCACGGAAACCGACGGCTCCGTCCGGAACGGTGCCTGGGTGGCAGAGCTGACCGACCTGATCCCGCCGACAATGGCATACCCTGCCCAATCCACGGAACTGACGTAGCTCATCCCATGCGCGCCCACCGGAGCCGGGGCCTGGACATTCGCTCTGATCATGGGAGATGAACGCCCGCGATCCAGTCTCCATTGACTCCGGTCGGGGCCTGTCCGTGGATGGCCGATGGTCGGGTACACCGTGGCTGCGCCGGCGTGGGCCGACAGGCACAAGGTCGCGGCAACGAAGGTCAGGACTGCACCGGCAAGTGCGAGGCGAGCCTGTCGGCTTGCCTCCCCTGCCACGGGGGAGGCCGACACTTCCCGCGGGTCGGTGCACGATGAACCGGCAACACGCCCACCGTGTGGCACCGCCATTCGCTGCCCCTTCCACTCCTGCCGATGAATGGGAGCCCTCGCACGCGATCAGCCTGCCTCTCTGCCTGTACCTCTGTTGTCGGCCATTTCCCCCTTCTCCTTGAGGGAGGATGGGCGGCCGCACCTGGGTGCCGAGCGGTCGGGAGGCCGACCGGATCCGAGGATCGAAACCGTCCACCCCGACACTCGGGGCCATCCCTCGCCGGGCCCGAACCCGAGGAGTTCCTCAGCCGAGCTGCTCGATCCGGGAATGGGCTCTGTCGGGCTGCGTAGTCGGTCCCTCGACGTCGCGGGGACCGCCGTGAAGAGCGTCGTCCCTCCTGCCCCTCGACGCTACCGCGACCACGGCGACCACGGCAGTCCACAATGCCGAGGCCAGGGCGAGATGCACATTCGCCACAGCCTCCGGCGCACCAAGGAGTGCGTTGAAGATGCCGACAGTGACCTGCGCTGCCAGGAGCACCAGCCCGATCAGGGCGAGTACCTGCTCGGCGCCGAGGACGCCTCCTCTTCGCAGGAGCGCCACGAGGTAGACGACGACGAGCGTCCCGCCGATCAGGACCATCGAGCGGTGGGCGAGTTGGAGCGCGATCAGCCCCCCCGATGCAGCGCTCCCGGTGCACAGCGGAAAGGACTTGCACGCCGACTGCGCCCCTCCGTCGACCACCAGCGAGCCGGAGACGAGCACGAGGAACAGTCCGGCGACGGCCACCCAGGCGAGACGGCCCGGCCGATGGAGCAGCGACCACGACTCCTCGGGCTCGATGAAGGACGCGACCGAGGTGACTGTCACGCTCCCGAGGAACAACAGGGCGACGGCGAGGTGCAGCGCCACGGTGACCGGGGCGTTGGTGGTGATGACGGTGACGGCACCGAGCACCACCTGGAGCGCGATCGCCCCGACGGACACCAGTGCCGGAACCCTCACGTGACGAGCCCTGGCCCCTGTTCGCCATGCGAGGATGGCGAGGGCCACGATCAAGATGGTGACCAGGGACGCGAGATAGCGGTGCGACTGCTCCATCAACGGATGGAACCGGTCGATGGGGCCAACCTGCCCGGAGCACAGCGGCCACCCCGGGCAGCCCATACCCGAGTCGGTCACACGGACGGTGCTCCCGAGGACGATGAGGCAGTAGGTCGCCACCGCCGTCGCCACGGAGAGCACCCGGATCCAGCGGACACCGGCATCCGGTCGGCCGGAACTCCGGCTCCGGCCGTCACCTCCTGTGCCAGATTCGTGCATACGGCGCCAAGCTATGCGCTCAACTAGGCCCGGTTCAATCTGGGGCATTCGACCTGGGCGCTCGTCCCGACTGGATCGATTCGTCCGGATCCGACTGATGGACATCGGAGCCGCGACGCTCCCATCGAGTGCGAGCCCAGGGGGAGCCCAGCGTCGCCGCATCCGGCCGCCCGCGACCCGGCGATGCCAGAGTGCCACCACGGGGCTCACCTACGGATCGGTGCGGGGAAGCACGTTCCGTCGAGGAACGGGGGCTTGGGGACCCACGGGCGGAAGCTGAGCATGAAGCCCTGCCCGGCGGCCGTCGGAAGCCAGTCGGGATCAGGAGCCCCGATCGGGAGCGCCCGGACAAGCCAGATTTCCGACAGTCCCGCAGGTCGAGCGCACTTGTGACGATGATGCCGACGATGATGCCGACGACGAACAGTGCTTGTGGGAGGAACACGGGCCAGCTCGGATGACCGGAAAGCTCGAGAGCCAGAAGAACCAACACGCCAAGCGCGAAGGCCACGCGCAGTCGGAACCACTTTGTCGCAGAGGCTCTTCCCATCTTTGGTACCAGCCTCCCGTCCGTTCACGGTCCTGGGCATTGTCCTTGTCTCGTGACCGTACCTTGATCATCACCGCAATGCGGAGCGTGTGTGAACCTCTATCACCGAAGTTGCGAATCAGCCACGTTTGGGTCCGGCAAGCAACCGTGGGCCCGTCCTCGTCGGTAACGGACCCGCTCCCGGCGATCTGAGGCATGACAAGACCAAACACGTGAGATGATGAGCTATGGATGATCTTCCCTATGTGCGGAGTGAGAGAACTCTCGAAGGACCACTGGATGCCGCTCTCCTCGTGGTCGCACCACAGGAGCGACAGAACTTGGAAGATCTGATTGCCCAAGATCTCAAGTCTCCGATTGGAGATATGGAGATCATCCCGGTGCAGGAAGACTCCTCGTTACCGGAAGGCCACCGCACATTCGAGTTCAGGCTACATCACACTCCCTGAGATCGCTACATCTGATGCGAAGATTCCTCTACCCCGCGACGGCCAAGGGGTCCAGCGTGACGGCGTAACCCATGCGCTTGAGCTGGTCGATCGCGCGGTTCTTTGCCTTGTCGGGGTCAAGACGTGAATAGAAGTCACCGCCGGGATCGGTGAAGTAGGAGCCGGTGTTGACCATGTTCCAGATGGCGATCAGCATGGCGTGCTCCAGGGCGACGAGTGCTTTCATGGGTCCGCGTCGTGATGCGATCCGACGGAACTTGGCGGCGAAGTAGGTGTCCTTGCTGCGTGCGGCTGACAACGCGGCGATCCCGAGGGCGCCCTTGAGGTAGGGGTTCCCCGGGCGGGTGTGGGTGGATTTGATTCGGCCGGCCGACTCGTTGGAACCCGGGCAGGTGCCGGCCCACGAAGCCAGATGTCCGGCGCTCGGGAACCGGGACATGTCGCCTCCGGTCTCGGCGATGATCACGTCTGCGACAGTGGTGGAGATTCCCGGGATAGTAACGATGAGGTCCCGTGCGCCACGAAAGGGCTCGATCACCACCTCGATCCGGTCGGTGAGGTCCTGGATGGACTGGTTGTGCTGGTCGATCTGGTTCAGATGGAGTCGGACCAGGAAGGCGTGGTGCTCGTTGAATCGACCGGTCAGCGCCTCCACCAACTGAGGGATCTTGATCCGCATCCTTCGTTTGGCCAGATCGGCCAGTTCGATCGGGTCGCGTACTCCCTCAACCAGTGCCTCCAGCATGGCCCGTCCCGATACCCCGGTGAGATCCGAGGCCACCGACGAGAGCTTGATGCCGGCGTCTTCGAGCAGTTTCTCTAGGCGCTGGATCTCCCTGGATCGCTCCCGCACGATGATGGTGCGGGTCCGAGTGAGGTCACGGAGTTGGCGCACCGGCTGGGGCGGCACGAATGAACCTCGGACTAGGCCGTGGGCGCCGAGCTGGGCCAGCCAGGCGGCATCGGACACGTCAGTCTTGCGTCCGGGCAGGTTCTTGACGTGTCGGGCATTGACCAACATCACCTCGAAGGGGCCGTCCTCCAACAGGTAGAAG
>JADGOF010000274.1 GCA_017883105.1 Acidimicrobiales bacterium | reverse complement strand
GATGGTGAACGACTTGAGGACGCCCTCGGTGGGAAGGTTCACCGTCGTGAATACATCGCCGCTGCACGAGGCACAGGCGTTTCGCCGGTCGAAGTACCGGGCCCCACAGGTGGTGCATTCGTGGGCAGCCAGGTGGGGTTGGTCGTCGAGCACCAGGTAGTCGACCAAGGGGATCTTCACGCCTTCTCCACTTCCTTCACTTGCAGTTCAGTCCGGATGACCATGTGCAGCCCCGAGGACCGCGTGGTCGCCAGATCGTAGGCCACGGCCCAGTCCCCTGCCGACTCCCGCATCCGATGAACGGGTCCGACCCACATCGGCTCAGCGGAACTCGACGGCAGCCAGGCGATCCCGGAAGGGACCTCATCCGCGTGGTGCCCGAGCAGTGGGGACCGATCAGCAGGGACGGCGTGCCGGCGCGGCTGGCCGACCCCACCTAGTGTCTGCAGGGGAACCGTCATGACAAGGCAGTAAGGGGGCGCCCGATGGACCTGAGTCGACGCCAGTTTCTCGGTGGTGGCCTGGTCGGTGCCTCCCTGCTGATCGAAGGCTGCAGCAGCCAGTCCAGGTCGACCTCCACGACCGCCACGGCACCCGCTGTTCTCCGCCAGGCAGGGTCGATGCCCTTCCCTCATCTGCCGGCCGGTACCGATCAGGTGCCACAGATCAAGCACATCGTGGTCGTGATGATGGAGAACCACTCCTTCGACAACATCCTCGGACTGATCGGCCGAGGGGACGGGTTCGCCGTTGACGGGCAGGGCCGGCCGAAGGCCACCAACCCCGACGGGCACGGCAACGACGTCCACGCCTTCCACATGCCCACCGAGTGCCAGACCAAAGGCATCGGCAACGACTGGAAGGTCACCCACGAGGCGTACGACAACGGCTCGTGCCAGGGATTCGTGACCAGCACCTCGGCCGAGGCCATGGGGTACTTCACCAAGAAGGACCTCCCTTTCACCTGCGGGATGGCGAGCACCTTTCCGATCGCTGACCGCTACTTCTGCTCGGCCATGGCCCAGACCGACCCGAATCGCCGCTACCTCATCGCCGGCACCTCGCTGGGCCTCATCGACGACAGCTTCCCTCCGGAACTGCCACCCAACGGCGTCATCTTCGAGCAGCTCAACAAGCACGGCGTCACCTGGAGGGACTACTACACGACGCTGCCGTCGCTCGGGGTCTTCCTCCCACTGCTCAAGGACCCGGCCCTGGTGTCCGGTCTGGCCAAGATCGACCAGTTCTATGCCGACGCGGCCGCCGGAACCCTCCCGTCGTTCAGCCTGGTGGAGCCCGACTACGAGAGGCAGTCCGAGGAGGACCCCCAGGACGTGCAGTTCGGCGACCAATTCATGGGCCAGGTGGTCAACGCGGTCATGTCGGGACCCAACTGGGCCTCGACCATGCTGATCTGGACCTACGACGAGCACGGGGGCTACTACGACCATGTACCCCCGCCGGCCGCGGTGACACCCGACGACGTGCTACCGGCCCTGAAGTCGGACGATCCTCCGGGTGGGTTCGACCGTTACGGGTTTCGGGTCCCGTCGGGGGTGGTGAGTCCCTATGCCAGGAAGGACTTCGTGTCCCACACGGTCTACGACCACACCTCGATCCTCAAGACCGTCGAGGAGAAGTGGAACCTCCCCGCCCTCACCCGCCGCGATGCCAACGCCGCCAGCCTGTTCCCCATGTTGGACCTCAAGGGCACACCGGCCTTCCTCACGCCGCCGACCCTCCCGGCCGCTGCTGATCCGACGGCCGGTGCCGCGTGCCTCACCACGGGGGCCGGCGTCATCCCCCCGCCCTCGGCTGTCACCCGGGCCTGACCGGAGCCCACCGTCCATGGCGTCGCTGATCTCGTTCGCCGCCCAACTCCGGGCCCTGGCCGCCCGGCAGCCGGACGCCCCCGCGGTCACCTGCGGTGAGACCAGCCTGAGCCGGGCCGAGCTCGACCGGCAGTCGGACGACCTGGCAGCCGAGTTCCAGCGTCTGGGCGTCGGGGTCGGGAGCATGGTGACCGTGGCCCTCCCCAACAGCGTGGAGTGGTTCGTCGCCGCGGCCGCGCTCTGGAAGTTGGGTGCCACTCCCCAGCCGGTGAGCTCCCGGCTTTCCCCGCGCGAGCTCGAGGCCGTGGTCTCCCTGGCCGACCCGGTGCTGGTGGTCGGCATCGATCCGGCTGTCCTGCCCGACCGGACCTGCCTGCCGGCCGGTTACCGCCCCGGGGTGCCGGACGGACCGGTCGAGCTGCCCGACGTGGTCAGTCCGGCATGGAAGGCGCCCACCTCGGGCGGCTCCACCGGGCGTCCCAAGTTGATCGTCTCCGGCGACCCGGGGTTGATCGACCCGTCGGCGGACGCGGCCCTCCTCTTCAGTCGTGACGGCTGTCTGGTGATGCCCGGTCCGCTCTTCCACAACGGCCCGATCGTGTGGTCCTGCTTCGCGTTGTTGCACGGCAGCCACGTCGTGGTGCTGCCACGATTCGACGCGGAATCCACGCTGGCCACCATGGCCGAGCACCACGCCGACGTGGTGTACCTGGTCCCCACCATGATGAAGAGGATCTGGAACCTGCCCCCCGACATCCGGACGGCCTATGACCTTTCCTCCTTGCGAGTGGTGTGGCACCTGGCCGAGCCGTGCCCCCCCTGGTTGAAGGAGGTATGGATCGAGTGGCTGGGGCCCGGACGCATCTTCGAGCTGTACGCCGGCACCGAGGCCCAGCTGCGGACAGTCATCACCGGAACCGAGTGGCTCGAGCACCGGGGTTCGGTGGGACGCCCCCAGGGCGGCGAGGTGCAGATCTGCGATGTCGACGGCCGGGTGCTCCCGGCCCGGGAGGAGGGAGAGGTGTGGTTGCGTTCCAGCCGGTCGACGCCCGCCTACCGCTACGTCGGGGCGGAGGCCCGGGTCCAGCCGGGAGGCTGGGAGTCGCTGGGCGACATGGGCTGGCTCGACGAAGACGGCTACCTCTACCTGGGGGACCGTTCCCAGGACATGATTCTGGTGGGCGGTTCGAATGTCTACCCGGCCGAGGTGGAAGCGGCACTGGCCGAGCACCCCGGCGTACGGTCGTGCGCGGTGATCGGCCTGCCCGACGAGGAGCGCGGCAGCCGGGTGCACGCCATCGTGGAGGCCGACGCCGAGGCGGTAAGCGTCGAAGACCTCATCGGGTTCACTGCCGAGCGACTGGTCACCTACAAGCGCCCGCGCACCATCGAGTTCGTGGACACCCCGCTGCGGGACGACGCCGGCAAGATGCGCCGTTCGCAGCTCCGTGCCGCACGGCTGGGCGGGGACCCGTCGGCATGATGAGCGGGCCGTTGCGCACAAGTGCCGGGATGCCGTATTCCACCAGCCTTCGGTCGACACCCCCGCATCGTGGGGTGGCAATCTCGGGATAGCTTCGTCAGGTGAGACGAGAGGAACTCCGAGACCTACTTGTCGAGGCCGGGCTCGAGATCCTCATCGAAGAGGGCCTCAGCAGGGGCACGGAACGGCTGACCTTCAAGCGCGTCTTCGACCGGGTGGCGACCGAGCACGGAATACGGGTCACCAACGCGTCGGTGATCGGACCCATCTGGGACAGCATGGACGACTACCAGTTGGACGTGCTGGCCGCAGCGCTCAACGACGACGACCATCAGGAAGTCGAGAAGACCCTTGCCGCAGCGACGACGGTGCTGGAGAGAGCCGATCTGTCCAGCCGGGCCGGTCGCAAGGCGGCCGCCATCGAAGTCTGCCGGTTGGCAGGCGGAGCGAACGCGGCGACGCTGGCCGCCTCACGGAGCGGGAGCCTCTACATAGGGGTGCGGGGACTGGCCATTTCGAAGTTGCCTCTGGCGGGGGACGCGCCGATATCGAAGGCGGTCCTGGTCGCCTACGAGAGCATTGTCGGCCGATACCAGGACCTCATCGGAGGCGCCTTCGCCGTGCTCGGCCTTCGGCGCAAACCCGGCTTCACGCTGCGTCAACTCAGCATCGCGGCGATCTCCCTGGCCGAAGGGTGCACCCTGTGGGACCGCATCGACACGGCCAGCACCCGGCGGATCCGCCGCCCGACCGGTCCCGATGGTGAAACCCAGGAGTGGATGCTGTACTCGGTGGGTCTCGAAGCGCTGC
>JADGOF010000273.1 GCA_017883105.1 Acidimicrobiales bacterium | reverse complement strand
GAGGCAGTGTCGTCACTCGGGAAGGGGTCGCGCGTCGGAATTCCCCACGGTACGCGCGGCCCTCGCTCAAGGGGTGGACCCCGCTATCCAAGTACCCTCGGCCTTCTTCGCGAGCTGACCAAGTTCAGCTTCACGCCTCCCAACAATGGTTGGCCTCGCTGATCACATTGGCGGTTACTGATCCGGCTGACCCGAAGGCGCTGTGCTGATGGATGAACAGAGCGTCTTCGGGCGGCGGGATCGGGTGATGGCACAACGGGTGGAGGGCGAATCGGTACTGCTGGACATCACCAGCGGCGAGTGCTTCTCCCTCAACCAGGTTGGCGGAAGGGTGTGGGAGCTGTGTGACGGCGCGCGCTCGGTCGCCGAGATCGCCGGGGCAATCTGCACCGAGTTCGACGTTGAGCAACAGGTCGCGCTGCAGGACACGAGTGAGCTCATCGAAAGCTTGGCCGGAGCCGGTCTTGTCACTGAGCGTTAGCGCGCCCGAACTCGTCAGAAGACCCCCACCGCTCCTCTTGATCCGATTGACAGCGGTGGCCCTGGCCGCGCCCCTTCTCATCCGCGGCGGACTACCCCGGCTGCAGTGGTGGCTCGAGCCACGTTCGTCCCGTCGTGAGGCGGACTCCTCCGCGGTGGATCACGTCGCTGCGCAGTATGGACGATGGGTCGACTCGATCATCCGCCGGGGTCAGCCGCTGGTGCGCCCGGGATGCCTCACCCGGGGCATCACCCTCTACTACGCACTTCGTCGGACCGGTTTCGACGTGGCCCTGTGCTTCGGCGTGGGGTCGGACAACGGTGCCGTCGCCGGCCACTGCTGGCTGGTGCTCGACGGGCAACCACTGTTGGAACGCACCGATCCCCGCGTCATGTTCACCGAGGTGACCCGGGTGTCGCTACGAGGTGTGACCCACTGAGCCAGGGGAACGCATCGGAAGAACCGGTAGCGGCCACCTACCACCTCGGAGGGGTCTCCATCCGGGTGGCGTGCACGGATCAGGGCGTTGCCGACCTGGTCGATTCGCGACTGCGCCCACTGCGCACGGTTCCTGGCGTGTCGGGGCCCGATGACGTGGTGGTGGAGATACGCGGGCCGGGTGCCGGCAAGTCGTGGCCCCCGAGCCCCACCGGGCCGGGCCGACCGATCTACGACGCCCCGAGTGGGCAGATCGAGTACTTCGACGAGTCGGACGAATTGTTCGTCTACTACGAACGACGGGTACGCCTGCTGTGCTCGCTGGACTTGGGCCGCATCGAGATGTCGATCACCGGGTCCGGTGCCGGGGACGCCATTCTGGCCACGCATCCCCTCTTGACCATCGCCCTCCTCGAGACGATGAAGCGATTCGGCCGGTTCCCCCTTCATGCCGGGGCGCTCTCGGTCGACGGCCGAGGGATCCTGTTGCCCGGGTCGACCGGCGCAGGGAAGTCGACGCTCACCGTGGCTCTGATCCGGGCGGGCTTCGACTTCCTCTCCGACGACACGGTGTTCCTCGAGGGATTCGTGGACGGGATCGTGGTGTCCGGATTCCCCGATGAGATCGATGTGACGGAGAACACGGTGACCATGTTCTCCGAACTGGCCGACCTTGCCGGCCAACCACTGAGGCCGGGCCGCGACAAACACGGTTTTCGGGTCGAAGAGATCTACGGGATCACCCCGGCCACGCGCTGTCGACCCGCGGCACTGGTCTTCCCCCGGGTCGTCCCAGGCTCGAGCCCGCAGCTCGAGATGCTGAAGCCTTCGGAGGCGTTGCTGGAGTTGATTCCCAACGTGCTGTTGACCCAGCCGGAGGCCGTACAGTCCCACCTCGACATGCTGGCCCGCCTGGTCGGGACGGTGCCCTGCTACTCCTTCCGCCTGGGCGTGCACCTGGATGCGGCAACCGCGTGTCTGGCCGAACTGGTCACCTGATGCGGCACGGCAGTCCACCATCGTCGGCCGAACGCCTGGGCCGGGCATTGGTCGAGCTGACCAGAAGGCCCGAGGTGCGGCGCGACGATGAGCAGGCGCTCTGCGACGGGATCGCCGTTGACCAGCTGATCGACCTGGCTTGTTATCACCGGGTGCCCGGTGTCGTCTACCGGGCAATGACCACGCTCGATGTCGATGTCGATGTCGGTGGCCACGACCTCGCCGACCTCCGTGCCGCCTATCAGATGGCAGCCGTCGGCCATGGCCGATGCCTTGTGGAGCTCCACGGGATGCACGAGGTTCTGAGCGGATTGGAGCAACCGTGGTTGGTGGTCAAGGGACCGGTGCTGGTCGAGCTGGGCTACGGTGACCCGGGCGCCCGGCTGTATGAGGATCTTGATCTCCTGGTGGCACCCCGGGACCTCGCGTCCGCGCTCTCTTCGATAGAGGCGGCCGGTGGTCGGGTCACCGACCTCAACTGGCCGATGATGGCCGAACTCCATCGTGCCGAGATCCCAATGATGCTGCCGAGCCGGATGCTGGGCGATCTCCATTGGCATCTACTGGTCACGCCGGGCGCCCGGGCACGCTTCACCATCAGCATCGACGTCGTCGACGGCCTGCTGTATCTGTGCCTCCACGGCTCGATGTCCGGGGGCCACCAGCTGGTGTGGCTGAAGGATCTCGACCAGATGCTGGCAGCCGAGCCACCGGATTGGGACGAGTTGGTCGTCCGGGCCCGCCGCTGCGGGACCGACCTGGTGGCGGCAGTGCAACTGAACCGGGCCCGCGGGGTACTCGGGGCCGCGGTACCGGAGGCGGTGATCGAGGCCCTGGCGGGCAAGGCGACCTGGCTGCGCCTGTGGGAGTGGAGCGACAGCCGGGTCGGCCTCGGCAGGTGGGGCGGGTACGAGCGGACCGGTCGCACGGTGATGTCGGCCACGTCGAATGGAAGCCTGGCCAGTGTGGTCCGGCTCATGCACTCGATGGTCGACGATGTAATCAAACCGAATGTGCGCGCGCCCGTCTCCGTCGTTCGGGAGGCGAGGAGGAGGACGTGGCGCCCCTCTACCAGGCGGTGGGCGGAGATCGGCAACGGGCGGCCCACCTGGAGGAGGTGCGGACCGGAGCCTGGAGCTGAACGAGGGCGGCCGGGGTCCTTCTGGTTCGGGGACCGGTGGCCGCCGACCGAATCGACGCCTGGTGTGGATGGCGGTCCGGCACTCGTGGCCCCTGCACTCCACGGATAGGCGCCCCGGCCGACGGAGGTACGAATCCGTCGCACCTCTGGAGCATGCAGATTCCGACGTGCCAGACTCGTGGACACGTTTCCTCCACCCCAGTCTCCGTCGCCATCGGTCGACATCTCCCACCTCCACGATGGCGTGGCCGCCTTCGGGGCCGAGTTGGCTGCCGCAAAGGCACAGCTGGCTCCCCCCGAGCGGTGGTACCCCTACGACACCTTGGGGAACGTCGGCGCGATCGACCAGACGCTGTCGACCGGCAATCGGGACCTGACGTTTCTGGCCGGAGGCCGGCCGGTAGCCGACATCGGGGGCGGTGACGGCGACCTTGCCTTCCTCCTGGCCCGCCACGGCTTCGCGGTCGACATCGTCGATTGGGGGCCGACGAACTGGAACGGTCTCGCTGGAGCCCGGCTGCTGGCCGACCACTTCGCTACCACTGTCGAAGTTCACGAGGTGAACCTCGACAGCCAATTCGACCTACCTCGGGTCCGGTACGGGTTGGTCTTCTTCCTCGGGATCCTCTACCACCTTCAGAACCCCTTCTACGTGCTCCGCTCGTTGGCGGAGCATTCCGACCACTTGTTGTTGTCCACTCGGGTGGCGAGGGTCACCGCCGACGGCAAGGTGCCTCTCGACGCAGCTCCGATCGCCTACCTGGTCTCGCCGACCGAGACCAACGATGACCCGACCAACTTCTGGATCTTCTCCCCGACGGGGCTCCGTCGACTCTGCGAACGGACAGGCTGGGACGTGGCCGACGAAGCGTTCTTCGGTCGAACCGAAGGCGACTCCGACCCATCCAGCCAGGACCGCGACGAACGGGCCTTCCTCCTGCTCCGCAGGCGTCATGGTGGCGATGAAGAGCTAGCGGCAGCTTCCTGGCTATGACTTTGTAGTGATTTTCGGGTCATCTGGAAGTTCCTTCGAAACAATCGCGTGACCAGCGCGTTTGTGTGGTCGAGA
>JADGOF010000272.1 GCA_017883105.1 Acidimicrobiales bacterium | reverse complement strand
ATTCGAGGCGGACGATGTGCTGGCCACCCTGGCCTCCGAGGCCCGTGACCGGAAGCATCCCGTGATCATCGTGACCGGTGACCGCGACTCCTATCAACTTGTCGAGGACCCCTACATCCGGGTGCTTTACAACCGGCGCGGCGTGAGTGACTACGCCCTGTACGACGAGGCCGGCATCGAGGAGCGCACCGGCGTCCGCCCCGAGAAGTACCCCATCCTGGCCGCCCTGCGGGGTGATCCTTCCGACAACCTGCCCGGCGTCCCCGGGGTGGGAGAGAAGACCGCGGCCAAGCTGGTTAACGAGTACGGCGATCTCGACACGCTCTTCGCCCACCTCGATGCATTGTCGGTCAAGCTGCGGGAGAATCTGGCTGCCAACGTGGATCGCGTCCGGACCAATGCCGAGGTAATACCCCTGGTGCGCGATGTCCCACTCGACGTGCATGTCGACCAGTTGACGCTCGGGGGATGGCACTTCGAGGAGGCCCGAAGCACCTTCGCGGGACTCGAATTGCGGACGCTGTGGAACCGTTTCTCCTCGTTGATGCAGGAGGGAGCACTCGGGGCGCCGGCCGAGGGTGACCGGGGGGCCAACGGGACAGTCGGTGATGCCCCGGCCGACCCGAGCTCGTCCAACGCCATGCCGGCGTGGTTGTCGGAACCTGATTTCGTGGCGCCGGATGACCCCGCGGCGGCCGGCGCCGCGCTGACCTCCCTGTTCGAGATGGCCCGGTCGTCCACCGGAAATGTGGCCCTCTTCGCCCAGTGGTCCGGTGATCCGGGGCGGTCTCCGCTGGTCAGCCTGACCATCTCGGGTGAAGCCGACGGGGACACCGGACCAACGGAGCCCATCCTCCATCTACGGGAGGCGGGGGAGGACGGCCCGGGCCCGTCGCTGCTCTCCGACCCGGACGTTCTCCAGATACTCACCGCCGGATTCGCTCCCGCCGACCCGGGTGCCGCCAGCGCTGCCAACACGGGCACCGACGTAACCGCGGCAGTCGGCGTGGTGGCCCACGATGCCAAGGAGATCATGCGGTCGCTTCTCCCACGGGGGGTGGACATCGCCAACCTGACCATGGACACCGCGGTGGGTTCCTACCTGCTCGATCCATCCAACGACCGGTACCGGTTGTCGGACCTGGCGGCTCGCTATCTCGGGGTGGAGGTAGATGATGAACCGGGAGGCAAGGGTCAGGGGGCGTTCGCCCTCGAGCCCGACCCGGAGGACGATCCCGTCTACGAAGGACCGGGAGCCACCGATCCGTCCGGGGGATCAGGCCCGGCCACCCCGACCCAGGGGGCTCCGGGGTTCGCTGCGGTCCGGATGACCTCGGTGCTGGCTCGACTCCGGGTTCCCTTGGGTCAGGACCTGGAGGCGGTGGGGGAGTCGGGGCTCTTCGACGACATCGAGCGGCCCCTGGTGCGGGTCCTGGCCCGGATGGAGCTCACCGGCATCGCCGTCGACCAGGTCGTCCTGCGCTCGATCGCCGCCGGTCTGGCCGAGGAGTGCCAGACCCTGGAAGCGACTATCCAGGATCTGGCCGGTGAACCGTTCAAGGTCAATTCGGTGCCCCAGTTGCGCGCCGTCCTCTACCAGAAGCTCGGTCTCACTCCCGTTCGTAAGACCAAGACGGGCTTCTCGACCGACGCCCGAACCCTCGAGATGCTCCGGGGCCAGCATCCGATCGTCGAAGCGCTCCTTCGCTACCGCGAGATCGAGAAGCTGCGGTCCACCTACGGGGAAAGCCTGGCTGCCGAGGTGGCGTCCGACGGCCGCATTCATGCCACGTTCCGCCAGACGGTGGCTCGTACCGGGCGGCTGTCCTCCGACCGGCCCAATCTGCACAACATCCCGGTCCGCACCGACGAGGGCCGTCGGTTCCGGGAAGCGTTCGTGCCCTCGGCCGGCCGCCGGTTGCTGGTGGCCGACTACGACCAGGTGGAGTTGCGGGCCATCGCCCATCTGTCCGGAGACCCGGGCCTTACCTCGGCGTTCGCCGCCGGTGAGGACATCCACCGAACCGTGGCCTCCCGTGTGTTCGGTGTCGATCGTGACCAGGTGACCCACGCCCAGCGGTCGACGGCCAAGATGGTCTCCTATGGCCTGGCCTACGGCATGGAGGCCTACGGGCTGTCCCAGCGGCTGGGGGTTCCGGTCGAAGAAGCGCAGGAGATCCTTCGGGCGTTCTTCGAAGGATTCCCCCTGGTCCACGACTACATGGAACAGGCGGTGGCCGAGGCCCGGACCAACGGCTACACGGTTACCGCCTTCGGGCGGCGGCGCCCGCTGCCCGATCTGGTGTCGACCAACTACCAGGTTCGCCAGGCAGCGGAACGACAGGCGATGAACGCAGGCATCCAGGGCCTCGCCGCTGACCTGTTCAAGGTGGCCCTCATCCGGTTGGATCGTGGGCTCGAGCAGGGTGGGTTCGCTTCTGACCTGGTACTACAGGTGCATGACGAGGTGCTGGTCGATGTGGTCCCCGAGGAGGCCGATGCGGTGGCCGCCCTTACCGAAGAAGCCCTGACCGGGGCGGTGGAGCTCACCGTACCGTTGAAGGTGGCCATGGCCTGGGGATCCTCATGGGCCGCAGCCAAGGGAGCCTGACCCGGTCCGGACCCCTCCCCGTCGGCTCTTCGACCTGCGCCCACCAACCTCCGGTCCCCAACACCGATACCTCGCCCGCCCCGACGGTTGGACCAGTGGAGTACGATCGTCAGCTGGTCACAACCGTGTGGCCCCTACCTTCACCGCCGGGCCTCCCATGGGGTTCGGTGGATCCGTCCGGAAAGCGAGCTACCTACTTCATGTCTGATACTCAAGTCGTGCCCGAAGGCACTGCCCTGTTGTCCCCCGAGGCGATGGGCAGCTTCGACGAGAACGGGGTCTATGTTCCCCGATCCGTGACCGAGGATGACCTCGGTGGAGCTTCCCTCGAAGATGCCATGGCCGGCACCATCGTCGAATTCGAAGATGGTGACCTGGTCGAAGGGACGGTCGTCAAGATCGACCGCGACGAGGTGCTCCTCGACATCGGTTTCAAGTCCGAGGGCGTGATTCCGGTCCGCGAGCTCTCCATTCGCAACGACGTCGACCCGTCCGAGATCGTGACACTCGGTGAGGCGATCGAGGCCCTGGTCCTCCAGAAGGAGGACAAAGAAGGTCGCCTCATCCTCTCCAAGAAGCGAGCTCAGTACGAGCGTGCCTGGGGCACCATCGAGAAGCTGAAGGAGGCCGACGAGGTCGTCACCGGGCCGGTGATCGAGGTGGTCAAGGGCGGCTTGATCGTGGATATCGGACTGCGGGGTTTCCTCCCCGCATCCCTGGTGGAACTACGCCGGGTGCGCGAGCTCCAGCCCTACGTGGGCCGGATCATCGAGGCCAAGATCATCGAGCTCGACCGCAACCGGAACAACGTGGTTCTGTCCCGCCGGGCATGGCTCGAAGAGACCCAGAAGGAACAGCGTGGCGAGTTCCTGGTCAACCTCAAGCCGGGCGAACGGCGCAAGGGTGTGGTCTCCTCGGTGGTCAACTTCGGTGCTTTCGTTGACCTCGGCGGCATGGACGGGCTGGTCCACGTGTCCGAGCTGTCGTGGAAGCACGTCGACCACCCGTCGTCGGTGGTCTCCGTGGGCGACGAGATCGATGTCGAGGTCCTCGACGTCGATCTGTCCAAAGAGCGGATCAGCCTCTCGCTGAAGGCCACTCAGACCGATCCCTGGCAGGAGTTCGCCAACTCCCACCAGGTCGGCGAGCTGGTCTACGGACGGATCACCAAGCTGGTGCCGTTCGGGTCATTTGTCCAGGTGGGAGATGGCATCGAAGGCCTTGTCCACATTTCGGAGATGGCCGGTCACCATGTCGACCTTCCCGAGCAAGTGGTCACCCCCGGTGAAGAGCTTTGGGTCAAGATCATCGACATCGACCTCCAGCGTCGACGGATCAGCCTCTCGATCAAGCAGGCGGCCGAGGGTGGCGAGGTTTCCGAGGAGTACCGCGAGGCGTTCGGTGAGCACGCCTACGACGCCGAGGGCAACTACGTCGGGCCGTTCGAGTCCGTCGATGGCGAGTTCACCCCGGAGACGGAAGCGCAAGCGGCATGGGCCGACTATGTCGCCGAGCACGGAACGGGA
>JADGOF010000271.1 GCA_017883105.1 Acidimicrobiales bacterium | reverse complement strand
GATCGGGAATCCATCGCCAGACGAGGACGACCTGGCGGTCGTCTCAGCCCTCCAGAAGGACCGAAGGCGTCGAGAACTGATTCCGACCCACGCTCCTAGCGGGTCCGCATCCGGTACGGACGGTCATGCATCCACTAGGTGGACCCGACGCTGGGGATCAGTCTTTGCAACTTCGCTTGGTTGCCGAAGTAGGCGGCGGACCACGAACGCCTGATCTCGGCATCATCAGCGAGATTCGCAACCTCAACGGCCCCCGCCATAGCTCGGAGATAGACGGATGCTTGTGACGCCTGCTCGGGGGTCAGCACGAGTTCCATTTCAAGGGTCCCCCCTCTACGGCCGGGTCCGAGAGCGGTGGCCTGGCTGAATCCAATGTGACAACTGAGCCTGACGTATTCGTGAACAGCCCATAGCGATTGCCGAGGTGGTGGCGCGGACGACGAGGGTTCGGCCTGAGCCTCTCAGGCCGCACCGGCACCCGACGTACCCCCAGGTCAGAAGTTCTCCGACGGCGCTGTCTCGCCTCCCGAGTCCAAATGTTGCGAGGTCGCTCCAATCGGGGCTCGCCCGCCACATCCAGTGGGGTTCCGTTTGCCAGGACACCCCATCTTCACGAGCCGAAATCGACCCGGGTCCCATGGCAGGTGCCGTATTCCGCTGGCTCAGGTGGGAAATAGGACAACACCACGGCCACCGCCTATTACCTTTCCCCCAGCATCCGCTCCTGGCCCTCGGTGACATTGGGGGTTCTTACGTGCAACGGCTGTGACTCAAACGTGATCCAAGGAGGGGTCATCAGGGCTACCGACATAACTCGGTTGACCTGGGTCAACTGCCCTCTGTTCGGAGCCATTTCCCACGCTACCGGTCTCGATTTCCCACATCGTTGCTGACACAACTAGTTACGAATAGCCCCTGGTAACGCTCACGGATGAGATTCTTGACACCCACAGGACACATAGGAGTCCTTCGACTCTGGCGCCGACCTGACGGGATGTCATAAGGAATAGGCATGATGGCGTTTCCTCGCAATCGAGCCCACCTGGCAGGGACCAAGACGAGATCGGTGGGAGTGCCAGCACAACAGGGGGCCACCATCGTGGGCGCCTTCATCGCGAACGGGCAGCGACATCCTAGCCGCCAAGCGATGAAGCGTTGCCCGGACGATCGTTCCACCACCGGGGAGTGGGAGGCCATCACGTGGGGCGAGTACGTGGTGGCGGCGACGCAGATTGCTGGGGGTCTGGCCGAGTTCGGCGTCGACCCCGGGCAGCGGGTTGCAATCCTGTCGGCCAACCGGATCGAGTGGCATCTGGCGGACCTCGGGACACTCCTCAATGGGAGCGTGACGGTGCCCATCTACCCAACAAGCTCACCAGCCCAAGTCGCCTACATTCTGGGCCACGCCGAGGTCGCGGTGTGCTTCGTGGACACCCACGCCCAGTTGGGCAAGGTGCTCGAGGTACGCGACGAACTGCCCGCCCTCGAGCGGGTGGTCTTGGCGGACGGTGCCCGCCGGGCCGGCGACAGCTTCGTCATCAACTTCGACGAGCTTCGGGGTGTGGGTGCCGACCGGCTCGTCCGCGATCCTGCCGCCGTGGACAAACGATCTCGTCGGGTACAGCCCGATGACGCCGCGACGGTGGTCTACACCAGCGGCACAAGTGGCCCCCCCAAGGGGGTGGAGATCAGCCACGCCAACATCATGTGGTCGTTGCGTTGTGTCGCTTCCGTCTATGACATAGGCGAAGGCGAACGCTTCTTGTCGTTCCTGCCGCTCAGCCACATCGCCGAGCGGATGGTCAGTGACTTCATGCCAGTCGCCGTTGCCGGCGAGACCTGGTTTGCCCGCAGCCTCACCACGGTCGCCGAGGATCTCCCGGCGTGTCGGCCAACCGCGTTCGTGGGCGTGCCTCGGGTGTGGGAGAAGCTGCGCGAAGGTATCGAGGACCACGTCCGGACCCAGGCGCTGCCGATTCGGGCTGCCGTGGCTCACTACGTCACGCTCGGCCTGCGCAGGGTGACCGCTGAGCAGGATGGTACGCCGCAGACCCGGTACGCGATCGCTCTGTACGAGGTCCTTGACCGGACCATCGGGGCGACCATCCGCCGGCAGCTAGGTCTCGACCTGGCTCACGTCCTGGTCACCGCGGCAGCGCCGATCCATCCCGACCTCATCCGCTGGTTTCACGCCATCGGGCTGCCCTTGCTCCAGATGTACGGCCAGACTGAGGGTTGCGGGGCCGGCACCGGCAACCACGCCGATCATATGCGGATCGGCACCGTAGGATCGGCCCTGCCCGGCATCAGCGTTAGGACTGCCGACGACGGGGAGATTCTGATCAAGGGTGGCAACGTCTGCCTCGGCTATGTCAACGATCCTAAGGGCACGGCCGCGCTCATCGACGCCGACGGATGGATGCACACCGAGGACACGGGGGCCTTCGACGCCGACGGTTCCCTCCGCATCGTCGGTCGCAAGAAGGACCTGATCATCACCGCAGCCGGCCAGAATATTGCTCCTCAAGACATCGAGAACGACCTGCGAAATCTTCCACTCGTCTCCGAGGCAATCGTCGTCGGCGAAAGCCGAAAGTACCTCGCTGCCCTACTCACCCTCGACCCCGAGAAGCTCACACGCTGGGCGCAGCAACACCACAAGCTTGGGGAGCTCGAATCTCTCGCGGCCGATCCCGACCTGCTCGCCGAGATCCAGACGGGCATCGATCAGATAGACGTCAAGCGCTCACACGCCGAAGGCATCCGCAAGTTCCGGGTGCTGGCCCATGACCTGACGGCCGAGGCCGGGGAGCGCACTCCCACGATGAAGGTCAAACGAACCGTCGTTTACGAACACTACGCCGAGATCATCGACGACCTCTACGCCGGCGGTTGAACGGCCAGGTTGATCGACCCTATAGGCGGCAGTTCGAGCTGCACCTCTACAACGCCGTGCGTCGCCAGAGTGCGATAGGGAAGGCCACAGGACCGCAGGAGACCCTCGACGTCGTGGTTCCCCACGGAGTAAGCAGCGACCAGCCGGCGGATACCTCGGGTAGCGGCCGCCTCTCCCAAGATCTTGAGCAATCGGTGCCCCAACCCACCCGACGCCAGTCCGGGTCGATGGCGATGGCGATCTCCACGAGATCTTCGTCTGGCCGGCCCTCATAACGCGCGATCCCAACCCCGCGATCGGCCGAGTCGAAAGCCACGAGAGCGAGTCGCCGCTGATAGTCAACCTCAACCAGATGTCGAAAGGACGCGTCATCAAGCACTGGCCTCCAACCGAGGAACCGAAGACGGAGTGTCTCAGCGTCCGCACTGGCGACCGCGGCAACCAACGCTGGCCCGTCAGAAGGCAGGATGGGGCGGACATGGACGTGGCGTCCGTCGGCTAGGAGGACATCGGCCTCCAGCTCTGCCGGGTACCCTGTCGGTCGCCCCGAGCGCGCCCGTGGTCGGGATCCGGTCGACATCACCTCAGTGGTGCCCGGGTGGGCGAGCCGTCCTTCGTCCATATCCCAGTTCTCGCGCCGAATGCAGGGCACGAATAGGGCCGTTCGACCCCAGTCGGGGGCTGCCGATGATGGTGTGGCCCCTAGGTGGAGAAAATGTGACTTTCGACTCTCGCCAGGATAAGTGCGTGATCGGGTAGGTGACTGACTGTGAGCGACGGCGATGCGGTCATTGAGGTAGTACGCCCTGCCGATGGGGCCTGGCCCATCCGCCGCTTCATCATCAAGATGAACGGTGAGGTGGTGGCCAGGCTCTGGCGTGGTGAATCAGAGCGGATGGCTGTCCCACCAGGTCGATACAAGCTCCAGGCACGCATGGAGTTGATGCGTAGTCAGCCCGTTGAGCTGGACCTTGTTAGCGGCGAAAGCGCCGAAGTCGTATTTGATGCCCGATGGGATGTCTGGTGGAGGACTTGGCTGACTCCGAAGAAGGCATTGACGGCGAAGCGAACCAATCGTCACTGAACGCCGGCTGTGGGCGGGCCATCTGCCACGGAGTGTCAGGACACGGTGGGGAGCGCATACCCGGTGGGTGAGGCCTGACGACTGGCGGTAGGCCCTCGCGCGCCACCGTAGATGGGGTTTTCGCCCAGAAGGTCATCCGACTGGCGCAACCCATACCCTGG
>JADGOF010000270.1 GCA_017883105.1 Acidimicrobiales bacterium | reverse complement strand
GAAGATGGCGGCCCGGTTGAGGAGTCCGGTGAGCTGGTCGTGCGTGGCGGCCCTGTGGAGATCTTGGCGCTGGAGCTTCTGTTCGCGGATGCGGGTGGTGACTGATCGGAGCTAGGTACTCGAAGACGAACGCTGCCCACACGAAGAAGTCAATGGCCTCGAACGTGCCTAGGACGGTGGTCGGGAGATGCACAACGTACGGCGGGAGCAGGACTGGAAGCCAAAGTAAGGCAAGAACGGTGAGCGGTACTTCAACTGCGGCAGCGAACCGGTCGTATGCGTCCTGGGACTTGGCGAGAGAACGCAGGTCGGTGGCGTCGGCGTCCTGGTGGAGACGAGAGCGGCGGTTCGTTCTCGCTTGGGGGCATAGTGGACGAATCGGTGGTGGCCGCCATGGGGAGAACCTACCTAGACCGTGGTGCTCGTGCAGTAGGAGCGCCCCTGTCCCGAACTCCCTGAGGCGCAGCGCAGTACGATCGCCAGGTGCTCATCGGCGTTCCAGGCTTGAGCCTTCCCGAGGCGCCAGGTGCCTATAGATGGTCTTCCGGCTGACGCCGAGAGTCTGAGCGATGGCTTCAACGGTGTGTTCACGGGAGTCGTACATCTGTCTGGCCACCTTGATCTTCTCCGGCGTCATGGTGGGGGGACGACCTCCCACTCGCCCACGTGCCCTGGCTGCAGCAAGACCAGCCATCGTGCGCTCTCGGATGAGCGTCCGCTCGAACTCGGCAAGGGCACCGAAGATGTGGAAGACCAGCTTTCCCCCATTGGTGGTCGTGTCGATGTTCTCGGTCAGAGACCGGAAGCCGACGCCTTTCTCGGCAAGGTCCTCCACCAGCGCAATGAGGTTCTTCAGCGACCGTCCGAGTCGGTCCAGCCTCCACACGACCACGACATCGCCGGGGCGAAGTTGATCGAGCATGCGGTCAAGCTGTGGGCGACTGGCCAAGGTACCTGATGCCTTGTCCGTGAATACCTTCACGCAGCCAGCGGACTTGAGAGCGTCCTGTTGAAGCGATGCGTTCTGGTCGTCAGTCGAAACTCGGGCGTACCCGATCAGTGTGGTCACGGAACAACTGTATCAGAAACGGTGGCAGCAACCTTAGTGACACGTTGATAACGCACACTGGTAGTGACTCACTACCCCAGGCGCAAGGTGCTGCGGTCGAGGAGATGTGTCGTAGACGACCGTTTGTGCGTCTTCTGTCAGAGGTGACCACCGATTGAGATCCGCTCCGTACGCCTTGCAGCCGAGCTTCGACTCCCCGAGGTTGACCGATCGGCGGGTGCCGCAACGATCGTGCAGTTCGAACACTCATCAATCGAGGCGACACCAGGCCAAGATGTCTTCCGGCGCTGCGTTGTCCGGACCAGGACGTACTACGTCGAGGATCCGCCCTTCGTAGGTCGCCTCGATCATCGCTCGACCCTGCTCAATCAACGCAACCTGAGCATCAAACTCGGGCAAAGGTATTGGCTCGTCACGATTGACGAAGTTCTCTTTGGCTGCTTCAGGATCACCGTCGAACCACCAGATCTCGACCCCTGCCTTGGACGCCCGCTCGACGCCCGGAATCAAGTCGGGTGCATATCCGACTTCGAATGCCACGTCGGTTCCGTATCGAACCAGCTCCTCGATTAGGGCGGATGGTTCCTCGGCGCCTAGAAGTCCCAGCCACTTCCCACTATCTCGATCGGCCTCAACGTGGGCGTACCCCCGATTTGCCTCCAGCCATCGACAGAAGGTTGACTTCCCGGCTCCTGGTCGACCTGAGATGAGCAGCAGCGGCATACCTCTCAGTCTGCCGCTCGGCTGAGGGAGAGTCCGTGATCGCTGGAGGAGCCGTGGGCTGCGTGCGGCCAGACCTGAGTCTCACCGAGCGATGCTCGCTACCATCGACACGTGCTCTACCCCGACCGAGTCATGTTTCAGCTTCCGGTGTACCGGAAGTCCATTGACGACTGGTCCCAAGAGGTTGAGAAGGAGATGGAGCCGCACGTGACGGCGATGTCTCGTTACCGCCCCGAGTCCGAGGCAAGATTACTTGCCCAGCAGACGATCAAGTGGACCACCTGGGAGTTCAACGAGGTGATCGCTTGGGTGGCGGTGGTCGGACTGTGATCCACATTGTCGGCCACATCGGTCGAGTCCAGCGTCAAATACAGGTAGTCCGACATTCGCCATCTCTTCTTATAACAGATACTTACGTGTGCGGCAGTAACGGCGCTACCGCCGTAACTGCCCGCGCATGGCTCAGTGGCCCTGTTTGCCGCCCCCTCCATTCCTAGGCTTGCCGCGCGGAGGCTGTGTAGTCGGCGGTGGTGCTGTGGTCGTGGTGGTCGCGGTCGTGGTTGTCGTGGTGGTCGGGACAGGGAGGCTCCCGAGGCCGGCATCCACCTGAGAGACGGCACTCAGGATGGTGCTTGCCCGCCCGGAGGTGATCTGGCCCTCTGTCTGCAGCCGTCCGACGTCCGCCACCACCTTGTCGACAGCATTTTGGGCAGCGGCGCGATCCTGGGCGTTCGCCGCCGAGCGCACAGCCGCCACGTCCCCTTGTAAGACTCCCAGACCTGGATTGGCGTTTGCACCCGACGAACCACATCCCGCCAGGGCGACTGCGATGGCGCATACGACGACAATCAGGCGTGGCTTGGTCACGGCTGTACCGCCTTGGAAAGGTTGTTGAGGGCTCGAGCGAGCGCGGGCGGGATGGAACCAGTGCCTGCGGGGGCGGCGGTCGATGGCGGGGTCGACGTTGCCGGCGAGGGGCTGCTCCCGTGGCCACCGGAGTTGACGACAAGGGACAGTATGACGATGAGGAACACGACGAAGCCGGCAATGAGCACGGCCACCCTGGTGCCCCGGCTGCGGCCCATAAGGCGGCCCCTGAAGCGCTCGAGGGCCCCACGGCGCCGGGGCACGAACAACGGCATCGGTGAAGTGAGCACCTGGGTGTCGGAGGGCGAATGTGTGGAGGCGAGCACCTGGGTGGGAGCGATGAACGCCGGAGTCGAAGAATTCAAGGGTTCGGTGACTGCCGCTGAGTCCTGAGGTTGGAGGACACCGAGCATGGAGCTGGCGCTGGAGAAGCGCCGTTCGGGCTCTCGGGCCATGGCCCCCTCGATCGCGGCGACGAGGGCCGGGTCGAGACCTGGTCGCGCAGCTGCGAGGGGAAGCACCTGTCCGTCACAGATGGCCCGGACCAATGCGAGCGGATTCTCCTCAGCGAAAGGCTTGTGCCCGCAAAGGGCTTCGTAGCCGACGACACCGACCGCATAGAGGTCATCGGCGACAGAGGAGGGCTTGCCGGCCAGCCGCTCGGGGCTGAGGTAAGCCGCTGTCCCCAAGATCTGACCAGTCATGGTCTGGTCAGTGTCCGTGGTCTTGGCGATCCCGAAGTCGGTCACTTTTACGCTGTCTCCGTCGGTGAAAAGAACGTTCCCCGGCTTGATGTCGCGATGGAGGATGCCGGCGTCGTGTGCGACCGCAAGTGCCTCGAGCACCTCGATGAGGATCTTTCGAACCCGATCTTCGGGCAAACGTCCACCGGCTATCTCATCGCCCAGAGTCCGCCCCGGAAGCCGTTCCATCACGATATAAGGCACTCCGGCGTCCTCGCCGCTGTCGTAGACGGCGACTACGTGGGGATGGTTGAGCGTGGCTGCCGCCATCGCCTCGGCCTCAAAACGCCGGCGCAGGTCCGCTTGGTTCGCTAGTTCAGGGCGGAGCACCTTGATGGCTACCGGCCGGCCGAGGCGGGTGTCCCATCCATCTCGCACCTCGCCCATACCGCCTTGGCCCAACAGGTCTCGCAGCTGGTAGCGACCGCCGAGGCGATCGGGCATCGACATGGTCTGCACGCTATCAAGGAAGGTGCTGCTGACGGCCGGTCTGGCGCCCATCCCCGTCGCCGTCGGCTCTGCTCTGCGTGCCCATGCGGTCATTGCTATCCCATTGGGAGATGTCGGTCTCTACGCGGTTCGGTGGTGTCCGGGTCGACGTTCGCCCTCGAAGGTCAGCAAACAGGCTCTATGAAACGAGTGGATGGACCCGTGAGGGCATGGTAAGCGTGCCGTTGCCCGATGGCAGATATCTCGACGAGTTCGTGTACCTCGCTCCTTCCTCTGTTCCTGTGATCTGAAATTCCTCGCTGCTCTGACCGG
>JADGOF010000269.1 GCA_017883105.1 Acidimicrobiales bacterium | reverse complement strand
CCCACCAGGGGGTGTCGACATAATCGGGCTGGTCGCGTCGACATTACTCAGAGGACAAAGGGCTCCTCATGGCCCAAAGGGACTGGCACGCCCCCGAGGGGTGTCTGTTGGCCATTCGGCTCGTGCGATCCCGTCGATAATGACGAGCGGCGGCGCGACCTTCGATTGGCGGGCGCGATGAGACCACCCGGGGATGCCAGATCAGACCGGCGGAGAGTTACTCGCCCGGTGGTGCTCGACCACCGCTTGCTGTCGAGCCGAAATCATTGAGCGATTCCTGGAGTGGTTCTGTGGTTCGACGCCGACGGCGTGGTCGGCGTCTCACTTTCTGTGCGGTCTCGGTATTTGAGACCTTCTTCAGGAAGCTGTCGATCTTCCTCAAGTTCCCGGCCAGGATCTGGAAGGCAACGAGGACGCTTTGAGCGGCAACGCCCCGCACCCGTCGCCGTTGCGGGTCCCCTATACCCTCGAAGGCGCTGTCCTTCAGGAAGCCGTTCATGCCCTCCACGGCGTTGCGCAGGGTTCCGTAGACCTCCCTGTGCTCCGGGGTCCCGAATGGAATGGGCTGGGAAAACTTGGCCCCGGCCTGCGGGGGCACCGTGACACTCTCCTGCTCGCAGCACCTCGGTGGGTGGCTCTTGATCTCGCTGGAGGGCCTGATCCGCACCCTCTGCACGTTCGGGTCAGCCACATCGGTTTTCGGCTTCAGCTCACAGCGGGCCGTGGGGGCTCCCTGGGCGGCCGGGCAAAGAAGTCGCTGGTGGCCCTCGGCGTCGGGATTCCCATTAGGTCGGGCCTCGTAGGCGCGCCGGGCCTCGATCCGCTTCCGGTACGTCTCGTCATCGATCCGCCCTGCCCGATGGTCTCGCGTGGCGTCGATCAGGTCCTTCGGCATGGAGGGGCAGTACCAACTGCCTTCGACCTGAATCAAACCGTTCGACTGGGCCTGGACCCCGAGCTGGTCGTCGCGGTAAGAGAGCACGAGGCCATAGCCCAATGCCCTGGCCGGAAGCTGAAAGTTCTCGGCCTTGGCCGCGGAGTAGTTGTTGTCTGCGGCAAGGTACCCGGGCGCATGACCACGATCAACGAGGTTCTTCAGGGCTCGCACTGCATTCTGACCTGGCTCGCGGCCCGGCTGGTGGAGCGGCGGCATGGCGATCACCAGCACCGGGAAGGGCACGTCACCGATGGCCGCCACGTGGCCGGTCACTACGAGGGTGGCCTCGTTGCCCCAGATGACCTTGTCCAGGGACTTGGGTCCTCCTTCGTCGTCCCGATTGTCGGGACCTCGTACGTAGTAGCCGCAGTCGGGATCGGTCGAGTGACGGAGTACCTTCCGGTCCTTCCAGTTTTTGCCAGGCCCGCGTCGCTCCGCCCGGGCGAAGGCCGGTATCACGGTGGCGTCCACCGAGGCGGACCCGTTCCATCGGCGCCGGATATCGTGGGGCAGCATCCGGAAGCTCGCCTCCATCAGTTGGTTCATGAACCAGTTGAGACGCTCGTAGGCTTCGACGCGGTCGGCGTCGGACCGAAGGGCCGAACGCTGTTGGAGCAGGTCGGTGTAGGCGTCAGCATCGAGCCGGCGGTTCTTGGGCCGGTCAGAGGGGTCCATCAGCGAGAGAAGTCCGTGGAATCGGGTTCGCACGTTGCGGTAGGTCCGCTCCCAGCCTTTGGTGTCCTGAGCTGCCGGGGGGTCGGGCACCCCGAGCTCGGTGCGCATCTCCGACGAGATACTGCGGAACAGCACGTCGCGGACGTTCGAGAGATGAACCGCCTCGCCCATACACGCCACGATGACAATTCCGGTAAGCAGGGCATGCAGCGGGAAGGTCCGGCGCCTGCCACCCGGGCCCCGGCGCGCCGCCTGTTCCCACGCCTCGATCTGGCCGATGACGCCCATCGTCTCCACGACCTCCGCGGCTCTGCGAACCCAGTGGTCGGGTATCTGCCGGTCGGCGAGGCCCTGACGGGGATTCTGGGTCGCTCCCCTGTCATCCTCGGGAGGGGAACTCATGGCCTCCCGCAACTTCGCAGCCAGTGCCGCATGGTCGGCGGATCGGCATCGGGCAGCAGACCGAAGTACTTGGCCAGCTGCGTCCGCTGGATGCCGGCGACCTTCGCCAGCTCATTGGGTGGGATGCCGCCCACCAAGAGGTTGACGAGCCAGGTGCTCCGAAGCCGCTGGAGTGAGAATGCCGGTGGGGCACCCGCGGACTTGGCACACCTGGCAATGAAGTTGCTCGTCTGGCTTTTCTGGACATGAGTGCGGTCAGGGCGAAACACAAGGCACTCCCCGACCTCGTGGGCGAGGTCGAAAACGGGGTCCTCCCACGATCTGAGGACTGGGACTACACGGGCGTTCTCACCCATGACCTGGATCCGCACCCCGAAGCCGTCGCGGGTCACTGCGGTGCCGGAGAGTCTCGACATCTCATTGGCGCGCAGGCCCGCGCCCAGGCCCAGTGACAGGAGGACCAAGGCGTTTCGGTGCATGTGCCACGTCGGAAGTCCCCGCACCCAGGACAGCTGGGCGCCGATCTCCTCGGTCGTGTACGGGCGCATCGGGTCCTGAGCTGCGATGGTGAGCGTCGGGTGCGGGAAGAGCTCCGGACCCAGCACCGCCCGGCCCACCCTGCGCAGGGATGTCCGGTATCCGGCCCGAGTCCCCTCCTTCAGGTGGCCGCAACCATCGACAAGGAAGCGGTCGATGGTCTCGGGGTGGAGCAGCGCTGCTGCCTCAAGGGGCTCGCCCACGCCGTCGGCCCAGCAGAGGAGCTGGGCCACGACGCCCATGATGGCGACGGCCTGTGTGGGATGCTCGGGACGGCACCGGACGACCCACTCCCGTGATATCCCTTCGATGCGTGACCAGACCGCGGGAGGCACGCGCGTGGGCGAGAAGCGCTCAATGGCATCAGCCACCGTCGTGCGGCACGAGCCACGACCGGTCTGGGCGCGGTGCTCCACCGGATGCCGGTCCCTGCGGTCGCTGTCCTCCGGTGGCACTGAGGCCCTCCTGCACGTCTCGAACTATGGGGTTTGTCATCCCGCGTTCGAGGACGCGTGCAGGAGCACCTTGTGCTCCAAACCCCCAGATGAGGAGGCCTGACCACAGAGTACGGAGAGGATCAGAGGTGATGGTGGATACCGGGTGTGACCCGTCTCCTGCGCTCGGAGGCGCACTAGGTGATGCCGTCCCCGGTACGGCCCGTGAGGGCCGCCCTGTCCCTTGAGCTGGCCGGATGGGACTCCCGGCACCCACAGGTGGATACCGTCTCCGGAACTCGTCAGCCACCCGTGGGAGCGCCGTGGTCAGGCGCGACCGGATGCAGCAACGAGCCGGTACCGTCCCCGCTGGCCTCGCCCAGGGAGTTGAGGGCAGCCTGCAACTTCCCGATGGCAAAAGCCGCCGCGGCATTGGCGCCGAGCAGCTCGAGGTTGACGTAGCCGGCTTCCAGGAAGAGCGTCCCGGTGCGCAGGCCAAGGGCCGCTTCGACCAACGCCACCTGCTGACAGGTCAGGGGGACCACCCCCTTTTCCCAGGAGGAGATGGATCCCTGCGTCAGACCCACCTTGGTGGCCAGCTCGGTCTGGGTCATTCTCGCCCGGTGTCGGCGGATGCCGACCCCGAGTGCCGTCATCCGGGCATCCGGTGCCCGCGTGTCACTACGCTGCTCCATGTCAGTACCTCCTAGTTAGGTGCTGTCCACGGCCCCGGGGTGTTCACGCACCGCCGGGGCCATTATGTTGACACCCGAATACTAGCGGGTCTTGTAGTCGGGTGTCAACTGCGGCATGATTGAGCAGCATGCCGCCAAAGGTGAACACTGACGACCTCATCGATGCCCAGGGTGTCGCTGAGATCTTGGGCCTGGCTCAGCGGACATCCGTGTCCGTCTATCAGCGGCGCTATCCGGACATGCCGAGACCCGTCGTCGATCTTGGTCCGGGACGGCCGCTTCTCTGGCTCAAGCCGGAGATCGTGGCCTGGGGCCACTCGACCGGTCGGCTCGACTAGTCCCTTAGCGATGAGCTGGAACATCGAGCCGCCATCTTGAGGCTGAAGACATGGAAAGGTCTTCGTTCATGCCGGAAGGTGGGGCTCCGAGCTTCAGGCCTGTACTTTGTCGACCTTCGGGTTATGAGCCCCATCTGAGCCGTCCAC
>JADGOF010000268.1 GCA_017883105.1 Acidimicrobiales bacterium | reverse complement strand
GTTCTTCGGGGACACGGTGGAGCGGATCCGGCCCTTCGATGTGATGACCGGGGAGATCGGCGTCGATCTCGACGAGCTGGTCATCTTCGCCAACACCCACTACACGACAGGTGACGAGCGGATGCGCAAGGCCATCGTGGGCATCGAGGAGGAGCTCCGCAGCCGACTGGGCGAGCTCAACGACGCCGACAAGTTGCTCGAGGCCCAGCGCCTCCGTATGCGCACCGAGTACGACCTCGAGATGCTGGCGGAAACCGGTGTGTGCGGAGGAGTGGAGAACTACAGCCGGCACCTCGACGGCCGGGCCCCGGGCGAGGCGCCCTTCACCCTGCTCGACTTCTTTCCCAAGGACTTCCTGGTGGTCCTCGACGAGAGCCACGTGGCCGTGCCTCAGCTCCGGGGCCAGTACGCCGGGGACCGGTCCCGCAAGGAGACCCTGGTCGACCACGGCTTCCGTCTGCCCTCGGCCATGGACAACCGTCCGCTCCGGTTCGAGGAGTTCATCGAGCGCACCGGACAGGTGATCATGCTTTCGGCCACCCCGGGCCCCTGGGAGTTCGAGCACAGCGCCAATGTGGTCGAACAGGTGATCCGGCCCACCGGCCTGGTCGATCCCGAAGTCGACATCCGGCCCACCACCGGCCAGATCGACGACCTGCGGGAGAGGATCGATGCCACTGTGGCCGCCGGGTACCGGGTGCTGGTGACCACATTGACCAAGAAGATGGCCGAGGACCTGTCCGACTACCTCAACGAACAGGGCGTCCGGGTGCAGTACCTCCATTCCGATGTGGACACCATGGCCCGGATCGAGCTCCTCCGCGAACTGCGCCTGGGGGTGTTCGACGTCCTGGTGGGAATCAACCTGCTCCGGGAGGGTCTCGACCTGCCCGAGGTGGCCCTGGTGGCCATCCTCGATGCCGACAAGGAGGGGTTCCTCCGTTCGGCCTCGTCACTCATCCAGACCATGGGACGGGCGGCCCGCAACGTCAACGGCCGGGTGGTCATGTACGCCGACCGGGTGACCGACTCGATGACCACGGCCATCGGGGAGACCCAGCGCCGCCGGGCCCGCCAGATCGCCTACAACGAGGAGCATGGGATCGACCCGCGCACCATCACCAAGTCGGTGACCGACATCCTCGAGCGGGTCCGCGGCGAAACGATCGGCTCTGCGGCCATCACCTCGGGTGCCAATGTGCGGCCGACGTCGGTCCGGGGCCAGAAGGGCCGGCACGGCGGGGTGGACCCTCGGTCGCTGGCCGCGGAGATGGCCCAGGCCCTCGGCCCGGATGCCGACGAGCTGTCCAGCCTCATCCACCGGTTGGATGTGGAGATGAACCGGGCCGCCGAGGAGCTGCGGTTCGAAGAGGCCGCGCTGCTCAGGGACGAGATCGCCGAGCTGCGTGCCCTTCTGGTGCGGGACCCGGTCGACGGCTCGCCCGTCCTCGCCGGCGAGACGGCCGACATCGAGGAGACCGGGGCCCGCTGACCGCCGGACCGGGTCTCCCGCACCGGTATCCTCACCGCCATGGCTGATCGATTGGTGGTCCGAGGTGCGCGCGAGCACAACCTCCAAGACGTCTCCTTGGACCTCCCCCGTGACGAGCTCATCGTCTTCACCGGACTGTCCGGATCGGGCAAGTCCTCCCTGGCCTTCGACACCATCTATGCCGAGGGCCAGCGGCGCTATGTCGAGTCACTGTCGGCCTACGCCCGTCAGTTTCTAGGACAGATGGACAAGCCGGATGTCGATTTCATCGAAGGGCTCTCCCCGGCCATCTCCATCGACCAGAAATCCGCTTCGCGCAATCCGCGCTCGACGGTGGGCACGGTCACCGAGGTCTACGACTATCTCCGCCTGCTGTACGCCCGGATAGGCAAGCCCCACTGCCCCAACTGCGGGCGGCCGGTGGTCCGCCAGAGCCCACAGCAGATTGTCGACCGGATCCTGGCCATGGACGAAGGCACCCGCTTCTTGATCCTGGCCCCGGTGGTCCGCGGTCGGAAGGGGGAGTACAGCGGCCTTCTCGACGATCTGGCCAAGCAGGGCTTCGCCCGGGTCCGGGTGGACGGCACCACGGTGGAGTTGGCAGAGCGGGGCGATCTCGACCTTGCCCGCTACGAGCAACACACCATCGAGGTGGTGGTGGACCGGCTGGTCCGCAGGGACGACATCCGCCGCAGGCTGACCGAGTCACTGGAGACCGCCCTCTCCCTGGCCGAAGGAGTAGCCGAGGTGGTGGTGGTCGATCCGGACGGCACCGAGCAGGAAGCCATCACCTTCAGCCAGCACCTGGCCTGCACCCACTGCGGACTCAGCTTCGAGGACCCTTCCCCCCGCAATTTCTCCTTCAACTCGCCCTACGGGGCCTGCCCGGCCTGTACCGGCCTCGGAACCCGGTACGAGGTGGATCCCGAGTTGGTGGTGCCGGACCCGACCAAGTCGCTGGCCGAAGGGGCCCTCGCCCCCTGGTCCGGGGCGCGCAGCGAGTACTTCGCCCGGATGGTGGCCGCGGTGGCCGAGCTCGGCGGGTTCTCGCTCGACGACCCGTGGGAGAAGCTGCGCAAGGCCGACCAGAAGACCGTGCTGTACGGGGCGGGTACCAAGCAGATCCACCTCAAGTACCGCAACCGGTACGGCCGGCAGCGCTCGTTCCACACCCTCTATGAAGGCATCGTCCCGTGGCTGCAACGCCGTCACGCCGAGGCGGAGTCGGACTTCCTCCGGGACAATCTCGAGGGTTACCTGCGGGAGGTGCCTTGTCCGGTGTGCGGTGGGGCCCGGCTCCGGCCCGAGTCGCTGGCCGTCACCGTGGGGGGCCATTCGATCTTCGCCCTTTGCTCACTGCCCATCGGCGCCGCCGTCGACGTGGTGGCCGCGCTCGACCTCTCCGACCGGGACCACCTGATCGCCGATCGCGTGTTCCGCGAGGTGCGTGAACGCATGCAGTTCCTGCTCGATGTCGGTCTCGACTACCTGACGCTGGCCCGATCGGCGGCCACCCTGTCCGGGGGCGAGGCGCAGCGGATCCGGCTGGCCAGTCAGATCGGGAGCGGGCTGGTCGGGGTGCTCTACGTCCTGGACGAGCCATCGATCGGGCTCCATCAGCGGGACAACCAGCGGCTGATCGGGACGCTGAAGCGGCTCCGCGACCTGGGCAACACGGTCATTGTGGTCGAACATGACGAGGAGACCATCCGGATCGCCGACCACGTGGTCGACGTCGGGCCTGGGGCGGGCGAGCACGGCGGTCGGATCGTCCACTCCGGACCGGTCACCGGACCGGGCGGGCTCGAGTCGAACGCCGAGTCCCTGACCGGTCTCTACATCTCGGGGGCCCTGTCCATTCCCGTCCCCTCGGTGCGCCGGCCGGGCAGCGGGGACCTGCTCACCGTCGAAGGCGCGCGGGAGCACAACCTCCATGACATCACCGTCGAGTTCCCCCTGGGACGCCTAGTAGCGGTGACCGGGGTGTCCGGGTCGGGGAAGTCCACCCTGGTCAACGACATTCTCCTCCGGTCTCTGGCCAAGCAGGTGCACCGGGCCAAGACCCTGCCGGGCCTGCACCGCACCATCCGGGGCGTCAGCAACGTCGACAAGGTGGTCGATGTCGACCAGGCTCCCATCGGTCGTACCCCACGCTCCAATCCGGCCACCTACACCGGGGTGTTCGATCACATCCGGAAGCTGTTCAGCCAGACTCAGGAGGCGAAGGTCCGTGGCTACCTGCCGGGCCGCTTCTCCTTCAACGTGAAGGGCGGGCGGTGCGAGGCGTGCTCGGGCGACGGGACCATCCGCATCGAGATGCACTTCCTTCCCGACATCTACGTGCCGTGCGAGGTGTGCCATGGGGCGAGATACAACCGCGACACCCTCGAGGTCACCTTCCGGGGCAAGACCGTCGCCGACGTGCTCGATCTGTCGTGCGAGGAGGCTCTCGGGTTCTTTGCCCACCAACCGTCGATCGCCCGGCACCTGCAAACACTGGTCGACGTCGGCCTGGGCTACATCCGCCTCGGTCAGTCGGCACCAACGCTGTCCGGTGGGGAGGCCCAACGGGTCAAGTTGGCGTCCGAGCTCAGCCGGCGATCGACGGGGCACACCCTCTACGTCCTCGACGAACCCACCACCGGGCTCCACTTCGACGACGTCCGGAAACTGCTCG
>JADGOF010000267.1 GCA_017883105.1 Acidimicrobiales bacterium | reverse complement strand
GAAGGAGGTCAGCAGGCGGGCGGAGTTGTGGGAGATGATGGCCACCCGTTCCCCCGGCGCCACTCCCAGTCGGTCGAGGCCCGCAGCCTGGGCCCGGGCCGTGGCGGCCAGTCCGGCGAAGGTCAAAGGCGCCCAGGGAAGCGCCGGCTGTTCCGGCTCGTCGACCAGGGCGATCCGCTCGGGATAGGCGATCTCGGCCCGGTCGAGAAAGTCGCGGACATTGAATTGAACGAGCATCGATCCCCCCGCACTAGCCGTGATGGGCTCCACCATTGCACCAATCCGAGACGCGGTGCTGGTCGTGTACCCGCCGTCGAGTGCCGACCAACCCTCGCTAGTGTTCGAGCCATGACGGCACCCCGCATCGCCATCGGCCCCCGTCCGGCTTCCCTCGCCACGGATGCGGTGGTGGCCGGCGGCGGTTCGATCGTTGACGTGGCCGACCTCCCCGACGCCCTGGTCTGGCTCGATCCGGCCGACATGGCCGCCCTCGGCGAGTGGCTGGCGGCCACGCCTTCGGTACGGTGGGTGCAGCTGCCGTTCGCCGGCGTGGAGCTGGTGGCCGAGGCCGGTCTGCTCGACCGCCGGCACACCTGGACCTGTGCCAAGGCGTCCTACGCCGAGCCGGTGGCCGAACACGCGCTGGCCTTGGCCCTGGCTGGTCTCCGGTGCCTTCCTACCCGAATCACGGCGCGTAGCTGGGGGACGCCGGACGGCATCAGCCTGTACGACCAGAAGGTGACCATCCTCGAGGGAGGTGGCATCGCCGCCTCCCTCCTGGAACAGCTCGCCCCCTTCCGTGTCGAGGCGACCGTGGTCCGCCGCCGGCCCGGCCTAGTGGCCGGTGCAGCACGGACGGTTCCGGTGTCCGCCCTCCACGACGTGCTGGCGGGCTCGCTGCTGGTCGTCCTGGCCTTGTCCCTCACCCCGGAGACCGTGGGCATCATCGGCGCCCCGGAGTTGGACCTGATGGATACAGGAGCGTGGTTGATCAACGTGGCCCGGGGTCGGCATGTGGATACCACGGCGTTGGTGGCCGCGCTGTCGACCGGCGGGATCGCCGGAGCCGCCCTCGATGTCACCGACCCGGAGCCGCTACCCGACGGCCATCCGCTGTGGGAGCTGCCCAACTGCATCGTCACCCCCCACACCGCCGACACCATCGAGATGGTGATGCCGTTGCTGGCCGAGCGCATCCGGGTCAACGTGGCGCGGTTCGCCGCCGGGGAGGACCTGGTCGGCTTGGTGGACACCGAGGCCGGCTACTGATCCCTGTCCCACGGGTGCAGGTGGATCGTGGGACAACCTGCCACCGAGCTGGGATCGATCCGCGTGTCACACCCTCCGCCAATGATGCAACGGCAATGGAAGCCAGCACCGGAACACCAACTTCAGGAGGCCCTGCCGTGTCGCCCACAGCCCCGTCGTCCCATGCCGCATCGAGCCACTCGGTCCCCCTCGCCGTGCCTCTCCCCATGCCCAGCCGCCGGGTCGCCGGAGCAGTCGCCGTCCAGGAGGCGTTCACCGTGGACTGCGCCGACTGCCGTCATCAACAGACGTCGGTCTGCGACGACTGCGTGGTCTCCTTCATCGTCGGTCGCCAACCCGATGACGCCATCGTCATCGATGCCGATGAGGCCCGGGCCGTGCGCCTGCTGGAGCAGGCCGGGCTGGTCCCCGGCGTGCGTCACTCCCGCCGGGTCAGCTGAACCCCTCGGCCCGGGGGTCGGTCGGGACTTCTGGTGCCGGGGGCCGTGCACGGCCGTGCAACCATGGGGTGTGCTCCGATCCGCTGTCCCCGAGGCGCGCCAACCGACGGCTACTGTCGCCACCGGTCTGCGTGACCGTCTGATCGCCCTGGGGGTCGATGCCGGCCTGGCCGCGGTCGGTGTGGCCTCGGCCGAGCTTTTCGCACACACTCGGGACGACCTTGTCGGTCGGAGGAAGCGTGGACTCAACGGAGCGATGCAGTTCACCTACCGCAATCCCGAGCGCTCGACGGACCCCCGACGGATCCTCCCCGGAGCCACGTCGCTGGTGGTCGGGGCGTGGAGCTACCGCCGGTCGGAGCCGGAGCCGGAGCCGGAGCCCGGCCAGGTGCGGTTCCTCCCCACCCGGCCCGCCGGCCGGGTGGCCCGGTATGCGAGACGCGACCACTACGAGTCGCTGCGCCTGGCCCTCGAGCCCATCGCCGTCCATCTGCGCGGGCTGGGATGGCGGGCCACCGTCGTCTGCGACGACAACGCACTGGTCGATCGGGCCGCTGCCCACCGTGCCGGGCTCGGGTGGTTCGGAAAGAACTCCCTGATCCTCTTGCCCGGCCTCGGGTCGTGGTTCGTGCTGGGCACGGTGGTCACCGACGCCCCGCTTCCTGCCGTCGATCCCACGGAGCGCGCCCCCCACGGCGGCCGCTGCGGAAGCTGCTCCCGGTGCCTGACCAGCTGCCCGACCGGCGCCCTGGTGGCACCCGGTGTGCTCGATGCCCGGCGCTGCCTGGCCTGGTTGGTGCAGGCGCCGGGTCCGTTCCCCGAGGAGTACCGCCGGGCCCTGGGGGGATGGATCTACGGGTGCGACGAGTGCCAGCAGGTGTGCCCGGTCAACCGATTGGCCGACCGCAGGGATCCGCCGCCTGCCGGTGAGCCCGACAGCCATGCCGCCGTGGACCTGCTCGACCTGCTCGACGCCTCCGATGACGCTCTGCTGGCCGCGCACGGGCGTTGGTACATCCCGGGGCGCGACCCCCGGTACCTTCGGAGGAACGCCCTGGTGGCCCTGGGCAACGTGGGCGACGGCGGCGACCCGGCCACCGTCGCCGCCCTGAGGCGGTGGTTGCACGTCGACGATCCGATGCTGGTGGAGCACGCGGCGTGGGCCGCCGGGCAGCTGGGACGCAGCGACCTGGTGGGGGAGCGGTGACCCACCTTCTGGTGACCAACGACTTCCCTCCCAAGGTGGGCGGCATCCAGGCCTACCTGTGGGAGCTGTGGCGCAGGCTCGACCCGGACACCTACGTGGTGTTGACGGCCAGCTCGGATCCCCACGCCCGGGACTTCGATCGTGAGCAGGCGGCGCACGGGATCCGCATCGAACGGGTGGCCAGCCGGGTCCTGGCCCCGACCCCGCAGCTGGTGGGACGGATCCGCGACACGGCCCGACGGGTCGGAGCCGGCCTGGTCGTCCTCGACCCGGGGTTCCCCCTCGGCCTGGTCGGTCCGCATCTGGACATCCCCTATGCGGTCCTGCTCCATGGGGCCGAAGTGGCCATCCCGGGACGCCTGCCGGCCAGCCGCCAGCTGATCTCCCGCGTCCTCCGAAACAGCGTGCTGGCCGTCTCGGCCGGCGGCTACCCGGCCGCCGAGGCCTCCCGGGCCCTTCGGGGGCGGGGGATGCCCCCGGTGGTGGAGATCCCGCCGGGTGTGGACCTCGATCGGTTCGTTCCCCTCACCGGATCCGAGCGCTCGGAGGCCCGTACCCGGCTGGGCCTGCCGGGCGCCGGCCCCCTGGTGGTCAGTGTCAGCCGTCTGGTGCCCCGCAAGGGCATGGACGTCCTGATCGACGCGGCAGTGCGTCTCCGGGCCACAGTTCCCGACCTGACAGTGGCCATCGCCGGTCGTGGCCGTGACTCGGAGCGGTTGGCCGGGAGGATCGCCGAGCTCGACGCCCCGGTGAGGTTGCTGGGTGGAGTGGCCGACGCCGATCTACCGTTGCTGGTCGGTGCGGCCGATGTGTTCGTCATGCTGTGCCGAAACAGGTGGCTCGGCCTCGAGCAGGAGGGCTTCGGCATCGTCTTCCTCGAGGCCGCGGCCGCCGGGGTGCCCCAGGTGGCCGGGGATTCGGGAGGCGCCGGCGAGGCGGTCGTGCACGGGGAGACCGGCCTGGTGGTCAGGCGCCCGACCAACGTGGACGCCGCTGCCCACGCCATAGGCCGCCTGCTGGCCGACCGGCAGCTGTCGTCGGAGATGGGGAGGGCGGGACGGTGGCGGGCCGAGGCATCCTTCGACTACGACCTGCTCGCCCCTAGGCTGGCCGCGGCGCTTTCCGACGTGGGAGGCTGAAGGTCTGCTGACCAGACAAACCGATTCGATGAGGAGGGCCGACCGTGGCGGAACAAGCCACTGAGCGAATGACCGTATCGGCCTCGCCGGAGCGCTGCTTCGCGGTCAGTGCTGACATCGGCGCCTACCCCCT
>JADGOF010000266.1 GCA_017883105.1 Acidimicrobiales bacterium | reverse complement strand
CCCACAGGGACACCGTCCGGTGGTGGCGACGATGCGACGACGAGCTGCCCCTTCCTTCTCCATGTGTGATGCGTCATCTCTGATCGGTGAGGACAGGACGAGAGTCCTGCCGCGGGCCACGCTTCGACGGAACGGCCGGCCGGCGCTCACTGCTCGCCGCCCATGAATGTGGAATCGTCGGGGGGTGGAGCGTCCCACCCCGCCACCGCTTCGCCTGACTTGGCGGACTGGGCGGACTGGGCGGCCTGGGTCTCTAGCTCACACTTATTTTCCCTGTTCACACCCACACCGCCCACACCGCCAACACCGCCAAAGGGCCAAGAGTGGCGGACTGGGCTGGCGGACTGGGTTGGCAGTGCCGCCTCCCACCCGATGACACGGCCCGTGGTCGGGTCCCGGCGCTCAGAGGACATGACCTGAAGGTCACGGCGGGCACGCTCCACGGTGCGGTCAGACACTCCCGCTTGACGGGTGAGCTTCAGCAGTTCCGCCGTGAGCATTGGTCCGCCGGCCAGAATCGACCGGACCATATCTCTGGCTTCCGACCGTTCGGTCTTCTCGGCTCCGGTTGAGGTGGCGGCCACAAGGTCTTCCGCTGTCACTTCGGATCGGGTCATGCCGGCGACCACTCCGCAGTCGAACTGCTCATCGCCAATGATGGTGAAGGCGAATCCGTGTTCGGGCTCCCGGTAGTTCGTCTTCGATACCCGGACCACTCGGGTTGCGCCGGACTCGTCCTCGGGATCGGCTCCGAGTACCCAACAAACCCGTGGGATGGCGGTCCATGCCGTAGAACCGATTGCACTCGTCACGGGATCGCTTCCACCCTTCGGCGGGTGGACGAGTCCCACAATGGCGCATCCGGTCCGTTCGGCCACCGCGGCGAGACTCGACAGGGCGGCTCCGACGATGGCGTAGTTGTGGCTGTCGCCCTTGATGCTGTAGCCGAGCCCGTCCACGGTGAGCAGGCCGATGGCTTGCTCTGTGATGAGGGTTTCGAGGATTCCACAGTCACCTGGCAGGCTCCACGGCCGGCGGAATGGCTCGCCGTCTTCGTCGATGTCTTGCACGTCGCCCATCACGATCACGTTGTCGAGATCGGCACTGGCTCCGTGCAGGCGGGCCACCAGTCGGTCGGCCGGCTCTTCGAGGGACAGGAGGGCACAGGGCACGGGATCACGATGGACGGCATCACCGGGGAACTGCGCTGCCGACGACGCTGTGGCTGTCATCCACGCTGCCCACGTCGACTTGCCACCACCCTGGCGACCGATGAGGAGGTGCAGGGCACCCTGGGCAAGCCAGCCGTCCCACAGCCACTCGGGCCGCGATGGCGTGATGTCGGCTGCCGACCTGTAGGTGATCCGGCGAGTGCCGAGGGTCGAGACTTCGGGGGCCGTCATGCCGGCCCCTTCAAGCACGTGTGCGCCGGGCGCATGTCGGTCGACCAGGCGTCACCTGGCCACCGTGGTGACGGGGGCGGTGGTGTCGTGCAACGCACGCACCCGATCTGTGATTGCAGTTCGGCGACCGTCGCCTCCAACGCTTCGATCCGTTCCCATTCGGCCGGCGTCAAGATCCCACCTCCACGATTCCGAGGAGGAGATCGACTGCTGGTCGACTCCACACAAGACGCCCGCTGACTCGGATGGGCGTAATGGGGCACGTCCCGTCTTTCACCGACTGGTAAACCGTCGACTTGCCGACTCCGAGGAAGTCGGCCAGCTCGCCGGCGGTGTACGTGCGCCTGGTCATGACGGATGGCTTTCGGCGAGGAGCTCCAACACTTGCCCCCACCGGAGCGCTGCGGCACAACGCGGTGTGGTGAGGCCGCGTTCCCATTTTGAAATCGTCCCTTTGGATACACCACTCGCGCGGCCAACCTCGGCAAGCGATGCTCCTGCGGCGAGCCGCACTTTGCGGGCAGTGCCGTCGTCGGCGGCGCGTCGCACCGATGTCATGTGGCTGAGGGTCTCGGCTGGAGTGGTCATGTAAGTACTGTAACGGTTTCGTCCACGTTGGCACAGGGTTTCCGCAATCCTTATCCCCGCCGAACTGCCACGATTCCGGAAACCCTGAAGAGTGTTGCCCTGACGTTTCCAGAACGTGTAGGGTAAGCGCTATGGAGATCCTCAACAGGGACGGTATGCGGTGGCCTGATCCGGTCTCGGGACCATTCGGCCTATGGACCACCGTCGCCATTGTCGATGGCCGGCCCGAAGTAGTCGGCGTGGAAATGTGGGCAATCGACCCGGCGACTCTGCCGAAGCGGGTCACACATCTGGCGAAAGCCGAAGCCGAGCGCCACTGGCCCCGCTATCCCGACCCATCCTGGGATTCTCGAACGGGCGCTATCCGGACCAAGGACCTTCGGCTCCCGCTTGGCCGGATCGTGACGGAGTACATGGAACGCCAACGCCACCTCGCCAAAGGAATAGCGACGCCTGGATTCGTGGCGAAGATCGCCCGGACACTCAATCCGGACCTACCCCCGGATCAGGCGAGACGGTGGGAGGCTCCGAAGATGCAAGCGGCTGCTCGCCGCATTCTCGATCTCACGGACGAGGGTACGGCGAAGAAGAAAGCCGGTCGCCCGCCATTGCCCGCCTCCCACTACACCGCGGTGGCGGCTGTCTACTCCGAAGCACTCCGCAACGGTGCTAACCCGACGACGGCGGTTATCGACCACTTCCACGTGTCGAAGTCTCAGGCTGCCAAATGGGTCTACCGGTGCCGACGTGAGCCCTACAACTTGCTCGGCGACACACCGCAAGGCCGGGCTGGAGGAATCATGACTGATAGAGAACCCGAAGCGCCGACATCACGGAGGACGAAATGAGAGGTTCCATTCGCCAGCGCGGTGAGACATTTACCGCCTACTGGTCAACGATCGACCCGGGCACCGGCAAGCGCCAGCAGCACACGAAGGGCGGGTTCCGTACACAGGGCGATGCTCAGAAGCACCTGAACGCGACCATGCCGAAGGTGGATCAGGGAGGCGGGCGCCCTGACAAGAAGATGACGGTTAATCACTTGCTCACCGAATGGATAGCAGCCAAGTCATCCGAAGGGATCCGTCCCAGTACGCTCGGCATGTACAAGAACGTGGTTGACGGATGGCTCGTGCCCCATGTTGGTGGCCTTCGGCTGGACCAGCTCAACGCAACTCGGGCGGCGCAGTTGGTCGAGACGCTCCGCTCCCCTGTTGGCAGCAGCCTCGGACGTGGCGCTCTATCTGCCCGATCAGTGCAACTTGCCGTGCAGTGCCTCAAGGCTGCGACACGGTGGGCTTTCGAAACTGGTCTCGTGGCCCGCGACCCACTGGCCGGATTCAAGCGCCCCAAGGCGCAGGCGTCGATGGCAGCCTCGGGCGCCTGGACGCCTGGGGAGGCGAGTGCGTTCCTGGCATCGGTCACTGAGGATCGGTTCCGGGCCGCGTGGTGGCTCCTCCTCAGCCGAGGACTTCGCCGTGGTGAGGTCTCGGGACTCAAATGGCAGAACGTCGACCTCGACCGTGGTGTGATCCGGGTAGTCGAAACCCGGGTGGTGGTGTCCGCCAAGGCGACAGCGTCAACACCGAAGACGGCGGCAGGCCGGCGGGCGATTCCAATGGATGATCGCCTGGTTTCGGAGTTGAAGTCCCATCGGGCTCGGCAGGCAACGGAGCGCCTCGCAGCGGGGGCGGCATGGGAGGAATCGGGCTATCTCTTCGTAGACGAGTTGGGCCGGCCCTACCGTCCTGAGACGCTGAGCCGGAACTTCACGAAGCTGGCTGCCAAGGCCGACCTTCGACCGATCCGCCTGCACGACACGCGGCACACGGCGGCGTCCCTGATGCTTGCGGCCGGCGAGGCACCGAAGGTTGTCGCCGAGATCCTGGGGCACTCCTCCCCCACTATCACCGTGAACGTCTATCAGCACCTCATGCCGGGGATGGGCGAGGCGGCCGGCGCTCGGTTGACCGGACTCTTGGCCGGCACGTCCGGTTGACATCCGTTGACAATGCGGGCTCAGGAAGTCCCGTTGACAAAACGTTGACAACGGGCCCTCTGCAACCCTCGTCCCCTCGGCCCGACTGAGTGTTTCCCCTAGTCAGAGGTGGTGTCGGAGGGGGGACTTGAACCCCCACGCCCTTTCGGGCACTAGCCCCTCAAGCTAGCGCGTCTGCCTATTCCGCCACTCCGACGACGTGGCACC